>NZ_JACOOT010000030.1:0-41276 GCF_014287535.1 Blautia segnis
AACACATTTCAGAAATCTATGCTTTTAATCCAAAAACATTTAAGAGCAGGAGATTTCGAAATAAGCGTGTTCAGGTCTCCTGGGAAAGGAGTACCTATTATGATGGAACTACAAGCTGGCAGTGGAGTACAGGAGGAGCAGAGTATCCTTCCGGCTGCAAAAAAGAAGTACAAGGATACCATTTTTCGAATGCTTTTTTCGGATAAGAAGAATCTGTTGTCGTTGTATAATGCGCTGAACGGGAAAAATTACAGCAACTGTGACCAGTTGGAGATCGTGACCTTAGAGAATGCCATCTACATGAGTATGAAGAATGATCTGGCATTTATTCTGGACCTGGATTTATTCCTGTGGGAACATCAATCCACATACAATCCAAACGTCCCACTGCGTGACCTGATGTACATAGCCAAGGAATACGAGAAGTACATAAAAGAAAAAGGAATTTCCCTATATTCCAGCAGACAGCAGAAAATTCCCGCACCGCAGTTTATTGTATTCTACAACGGAAACCGTAAGATTGGAGAACGTATGGAGCATCGTTTGTCTGATGCATACGAAACAGTCCGAGGAGAGCCTGCACTGGAGCTAAAAGTTTTGGTAATTAACATTAATGAAGGCCACAACCAAAAATTGATGGAAAGCTGCCAGATCCTGAAAGAATATGCCCAGTACGTATCAAAAGTAAGAACATACAAAAAAACGCTGAGTTTAAACGAGGCGGTAGAAAAAGCAGTGGACGAATGCATTCGGGAAGGAATTCTGCGGGAATTTCTCCTGGCGAATAAAGCTGAGGTGGTTGCGATGAGTATATTTGAGTATGACCGGGAGTGGGAAGAAGAGATTTTACGAAAAGAAGAATTCGAGGCTGGGAGAGAAGCGGAACGAAAGAATACAGAAAAAGAGCGGCTGAACGCAGAAAAAGAACATCGTCGTGCAGAGTCAGAGAAAATACGTGCTGACAATGCGGAAAAGGAACTTTTACTTCTAAAAGAAAAGCTTGCTTTAATGCAAGGCAAGTAAGCAGAAGATTGAATACCTAATTTTACAGGACCAGGGAATGGCAGTACTATGTGCTGATGTTTTCCTGGTTCTATTTTTGAAGACGCATAAGGAATATGCAAGAACCCAGATAGCCATTGTTTTCTAGGGCATGTTTGAAAAATCATTCCTGCAATCTGCACGCCCCACTTTGCGGTATATTTCACCCGAATTCGGTTGTCGTAGCCAGGGCACAAAAAAACACCGTCCCCGCGGCAATCGCTTTGTCCGCAAAAACAGTGCTTTCAGTGCGCCTTCAGGGGTTCGAACCCTGGACACCCTGATTAAGAGTCAGGTGCTCTACCAACTGAGCTAAAGGCGCTTTTTTTATTTCGTTGATTTGTTATTTCCTCAACGCAAGATGTATTATAGCATATGGAAGATAAAAGTCAATAGGAATTTTATAATTTTTTTAAATTTTTTCGAAAATATTTACGATTGCTGTTGCCTGGACGATAAATGCGGTTATTTGTAGGTATTCGAGGGTTAAAAAATCATTTCTGCAAAATGTACACCTCGGCAAATTGTGATGTACACCTTGCAGAAAGTCTTTTTCAAACACGCTCTAAGTAATGGAAGAAAATAATAAAAAATATTTCCTATAACAGCTCCAGAATATCCTCCCTGCTCATGCTGCCAAGCTGTCCCATATCACCGCTGATGATCTGTTCAGCGAGATTTTGCTTGGCGTCCTGAAGCTTCTGGATTTTTTCTTCAATAGTATTTCGGGCAATCAGCTTGTACACCGTTACTTTTTTGGTCTGACCAATGCGGTGGGCGCGGTCTGTGGCCTGATTTTGCACTGCTTGGTTCCACCAGGGATCATAGTGGATAACCACATCTGCTCCTGTAAGATTCAATCCCACGCCGCCTGCTTTCAGGGAGATGAGAAATACAGGGGTAGTGTCCGAATTAAATTGCTTTACCAGCTCCTGACGCTTTTGCTTGGACGTTTCCCCGGTAATAATATAATAAGGAATTCCCTCTTTTTCCAGCTTATCCTGAAGAATGGCCAGCATAGAGGTAAACTGGGAAAACAAAAGCATACGATGACCGCCGTCCATGGCACTCTGGATCAGCTGCATGCAGCCTTCCAGCTTGGCAGCTTCTCCCCGATAATTTTCAAAGCAAAGAGAAGGTGAACAGCAGATCTGTCTCAGTTTTGTAAGCTCAGCAAGGATCCACAGTTTATTTTTATTAAATTCACCCTCGTCCTGCTGGGCGATTTTTTCTTTCATATGTACAACCTGTGCGTCATACAGCTTTTGCTGAGCATCTTCGAATTTGACATAACGGATTTCCTCCAGCTTTTCCGGAAGATCCTTAAGTACATCTTCTTTCAGACGGCGCAGAATAAATGGGGAAACCATTTTCTGCAGGCGCGTCATAGCTGCTTCATCTTCATTTTTTACAATTGGAGTTTCAAATTCCTTCTTGAAGGTATCATATCCATAGAGAAATCCAGGCATTAAATAATCGAAAATACTCCAAAGCTCACTGAGGCGGTTTTCAATAGGAGTGCCGGTAAGGGCATAACGGGTTTGGCTTTGAATCACTTTTACAGATTTGGCAGCTGCAGTTGTGTGATTTTTAATATACTGTGCTTCGTCAATAATTTCGTATAAGAATTCTTTTTCCTCATACTGATCGATATCTCTTTTCAAAAGGTCATAGGAAGTCACCAGAACGTCGAAATTCTGGTATTCCTGAAGCTTTTTCTGACGATCTGCCTGACTTCCGGCGATCAGGGAAACCGTTAAAGCAGGAGCAAATCTGGCAAGCTCTTCACCCCAGTTAAAGACGAGAGCTGCCGGGGCAACTACCAGAGAAGTACCCTTTTTTCCCTCAAGCTTTGCGGCGAGAAGAACTGCGATAACCTGCAGTGTTTTTCCAAGACCCATATCATCAGCAAGGATACCGCCAAATTTCCAGGCTTCCAGGGTGCGAAGCCATTTATAGCCGTTTTTCTGATATTGACGCATAATTTTGGAAAGACTTTCCGGCTCTTCGAAATCAGCGTCATTGATAGTCTTAAAGCCTTTTACGATTTCACGGAAATGGCGGTCGCGGTTGGCATAAATGTTCTCATTGCTTTCCAGCATCTGATCCAGATATAAGGTACGGTATGCAGGAAGGTGCATCTTCCCCTTGACAAATTCTTTGGGGGTAAGGTGGAGGGTTTTCATCAGCTCCGCCAGCATTTCCAGATTTTGCTCCTGCAGGTTTACAAACTCGCCGGATTTCAGCTTGTAATATTTTTTCTTCTGTTGATAGCTTTTCAGGACATCCAAAAGCTCCTGACTGGAAATATCATCTGTGGAAATATTCAGATCCAGAAGTCCTCCGGACAAGGATACGCCCACAGAAACTTTTACTGTTTTCAGGGTGTGCTTGCTTCGGAAACGATTGGTGCAGCGTACCTCACCAAGCTCCATAAGAGCGTCCGTTCCAGATTCCATCATATGATAAACCAGATCCTCTTCTCCGGCACAGTGCAGGACGTCAAAGTCG
This sequence comes from Blautia segnis, assembly GCF_014287535.1. Taxonomy (NCBI): domain Bacteria; kingdom Bacillati; phylum Bacillota; class Clostridia; order Lachnospirales; family Lachnospiraceae; genus Blautia; species Blautia segnis. Next base: position 3,553 of record NZ_JACOOT010000030.1, read on the forward strand.
GCATCATAATAAGGCAGCCATTCCATTGCCTGTCCAAGAACACTGTTTTCCAGAGGAAAATCACGGAATTGTTGCTCCGTGCGAATGCTGTTGTCGAAAAAGGCCTTGCATAAGGAATACTCTTTTTGACCGTAAAAAGAGCTTATTTTGCAGGTGATATTGTCGTCTTCCATATCCAGATAAAATACAAAATGCGCTTCCGGAGTCAGATACTGCCTGAATTTTTCAGGATTTTCTTCCGTAATATCAGCAATATCCTGTAACTGGGGCAGTACATTGTGGTAAAAATTAGATAATGTATTGCGGCCCATCTGGAAATGAAACTGTCCATTGCGGGAAAGGTCTGACAAGGGCTTTGCTTTTTCCATAAAATCAGGTTCTGCTTTGCAAAAGCGGTCATCCTGAATGAAATACGCAAAGTCCATTCCGTGAAATAACTCTGGCAGGCTTCCTTTTACAGTGACACCGTCAAACTGGTTGTTATTTTTGGAAGCATCCAGAATCTGCATGGTGATCCGGGGATTTCCAATAGCACAATGAAGCTGGGCTTTCTTTTTTGCGGCAGAATCAGATTTATTTTCAAACTCAATTTTGTCCTCCGACAGATTTTCATAAAAGCTGTCCAGGCGCCAGCCAAACAGCTCCAGGGAACTGCCAACATTAAATTTCTTAGGGAGATATGTGCCGGAAGCTTCGATTTTATTAACAAAACGTGCTTCTTCCCGGACAATCTGGTCGATAAAACGGATCCATTTCTGACTTTTTTCCGTAAAATCCTGCAGCTTGTGGCTGATTACAGTGCTTGTTCCGTATTTGACAGTTTCACTGTTATGGACCTGACTGCAGAAATCGTCCAGCTTTTTCACAACAAATAGTTTGTCTGTACCGACTTTAAATGAAACAGATAACTGGCTGTCTTTTTGTGTCAGGCGGGGAATCAGGGAAACACTGGGAGCAGAAGGAGCAGGCTGTTCTTTTTGGGTATTTTTTATCTGTCCTTTTCGATAGGTGGACAGAAGATAATTGCCATTCATATCAGTTGCATCTGCAAAATTATTTTGTTTTACAAAATCTTTGATGTAAAAGGCAAGGGCAGCGGTATACTGGCACTTGGCATTGTCAGAGTACCAGCCCCAGTATTTCCTGCTGCATTCCGGGCAGTAACATTTAGAGTAAGTTATTTCCTTATTATTGAAGATAATTGTTGTATGAAAGGTATCTCTTCCGACATTAAAGACAGCATCTGCCTGTCCGCATCGTTCTCCCAGATGAGAATAGCCGCTTGAGATATCTGAGATGTTTACTTTATTCTGGCGGTAGATTGCTTCGCCATTTTTCTTATCTTTAGCAGAAAGCTTCAAAGATGCAAGAATCTTGTCACCGTCAAAATAAGTATAATTTTTTAGCTTAAGGAGATTTTCTTCTAATGCGGAATCATCTTCAGAATCATTGTTGTTACGGGCACCGCCAAGTAACTGATACATATTATCATTTTGCGTTCCCTTGCTGGTGGTAGTGGGTGAGAGGTTTTTTTTCCATTCTATCATTTTTTCTCTTTCTCTTTCTTATCTTTCGGAAACATGCCGTCTAAAAGTTTAGAGAGTTCGTTGGCGTGTTTTTTGACGCCGGAGAAGCGGTCATTCATGTTTTTGTGTTCGTAGCGGAACTGGGCAGCATATTTTTGCAGTGGGGTGGTTCGTTTCATAATAAAAATCTCCTGTCGGGGTAGAACCTTCTTTATTACAATATGAAGACACAGAAAAAAGGTGCATACCTGACAGGAGTGTGTGAAATTTATCGGCTGATGATCATTTTACAGATGGGATTTCCCATAGAAGAGAATTTCTCTTCATATTCGGTCATGACATTTCCTTTCATCATTTCTTCGTTGTGATGAAGGTCAAAGGTGTGGGCTTCTAATTTCCATCCGGCTTCCGGAACTTCTTCCAGGGAAAAATCAAAGAGACCGCGGTTGTCGGTTTTGAATTCAATAGTGCCTTCCAGGGTGAGAATCTGGTCATAGCGGGCGAGAAATTCACGGGAAGTCAGTCTTCTGGAGGCATGGCGGGCCTTTGGCCATGGATCGGAGAAGTTAAGATAAATTTTTGCCACTTCCCCTTTTTCAAAAACTTCCGGAAGAAGTCTGGCGTCCATGCGCATGAACATTAAATTGGAAAGATTTTCTCCCTCTTCTGCAAGAGCCTCCCGCTTCTGGATAGCGCGAAGGAGCACGCTGTCATACATTTCGATTCCGATATAATTGATCTCCGGGTGAAGCCGGGCCATATCCATAAGAAAGCGGCCTTTTCCCATGCCTACTTCCAGGTGGATGGGCTGGTTCTGTAGGAAAACCTTGTCCCAGCACCCTTTATTTTCCTGGGGATTCTGGATTACATAAATACTTTCTTCAATGGCGTCTTTGGCGCCGGGGATATTTCTAAGTCGCATAAATGCCTCCTGACATAATGTTTTAATATTTAAAACTGCTGATACAGCAAAAATTAAGACAGATTCATATGGGCTCTGTTTATGATTTCATGCAGACGATATCTGTTTTCATGAAACCTACTATACATGATTTTCCGTGTTTTCGCAATAATAGGATAAGGAAGGCAGGGACTGGAAAATTAATAACTGGCAGGTAAACTTTCTTATTATAGTAAATACGTGTACCCATTATTAAAAATTGGTATGACAGATTTTGAAAAGATTGTTAATTTTTAGTCACATTATCTGGAATTTTGGCGCATTTTTATGAAAAATTTAGGCAAACTTTGACTGGCTTTTTCTGTGAAATAGATGTAAAATACTTAAAAATTGAAAAGGAGGGGAAAAATGGAACAGATAATCGGTAAATTATCCGAGATAGAGACCACTGCACAGAGCATTATGAATGATGCCGCGCAGAAGAAGAAAGCTCTTTCAGCTGAGATGGAAAGGCAGTCCAAGGAATTTGACACCCAGCTGGAGAAACACACCGAAGAGCAGATTCAGGAAATACGCCGTAATCTTGAAGGTGAGAAGGATAAGCGCCTTGCTTCCCTGCGTGAAGATACACAGGCAGCCTTAAGTGAGCTCGACGCTTACTACGCGAAGAATCACGAACGCCTTTCCAAAGAAATTTTTGAAAAGATCATTCAGGAGGAAGTGATGTAATGGGAAGCGTTCTTTCCTACAGCGGAGTTTCCACGAAAATACGCGCTATGAGCAGTCATCTGGTAACAGATGAACAGCTTCAGGAAATTGTCCGTTTTTCGGATGTTCCACAGGTAGCTGCTTATTTGAAAAAAACGCCGGAATATGCGAAGGCCTGGTCTGATCTTGATGAGAACAATCTTCATCGAGGTGAGATTGAGAAGCTTCTGAAGAAATCCATTTTCGGAAATTTCTCCCGCATTTATAATTTTGCAAACAAGGAACAGCGCAAATTCCTGGCACTTTATTCCAAGCGCTACGAAATCCGTGTTCTGAAAGAGATCCTTACGAATCTCTTTGATCACAGAAGCACCAATCCTGTGGATATGAGTCCTTACCGTGACTTTTTCCTGCACCATTCCAAGCTGGATCTTGACAGACTGGTAAGTGCCGGAAATATGGATGAATTCATGACAGCCCTGAAGGGAAATGAATTTTACGCTCCTCTTTTGAGCGTATATGAGAACGGCAATGGACTTTTATTTGACTACGGAATGGCTCTTGATCTTTATTATTTCAATCAGATCTGGAGTGTCCGCAAAAAGTTATTCAAGGGAAATGACTTAGACGAGATCACCAAGGCTTACGGCGAGAAATTTGATATGCTGAATCTGCAGTTTATCTTAAGATCCAAGCGTTATTACAAAATGGAGCCTGCAGCCATCTACGCACAGCTGATTCCCGTGAATTATAAACTAAAGAAAGAAGAAATCACAGCCATGGTAGAAGCTACCAGCAGAGAAGAAGGTGAGCAGATTTTCAACCGTACCTGGTACGGCCGGAAATATCAGCAGATGAACCTGATTTCCATGGAGGAGCTTTATAACAACATGCTCCGTACTGTCCTGGAAAAAGAGGCTCGCAAAGATCCTTATTCCGTAGCTGTTTTGTATTCTTATCTTTATCACAAAGAACATGAGGTAAACCGTCTGACCATCGCACTGGAGTGTGTTCGTTACCAGGTTGATCCGGACGAGGCAATGCGTTATGTTCACAACAATTAGTAACCCGGAGGTAGCAATGTGATTGAGAAAATGAAATTTGTCAGCATTACCGGGCCAAGGGAGGATATCGACCGAGTTGTAAACAATTACCTCAGCCGGTATGAGATTCATCTGGAAAATGCTCTTACAGAGCTGACAGATGTGAAGAATCTTTCCCCGTACCTTGAGATCAATCCGTATAAAGAAGCTTTAAGCACCATCGGAAGCTTCTATGAAGAGGTTGAGAACCCGGAGCAGGCTTCTGCGAAGAAGCTTCCAATCGAAAAAGCGCTCTCTCTTGTACAGCAGATCAAAGACGAAGCGGACGTTCTGAATAAGACCCGCCAGGAACTGGAAGAGAAACGTGATTCCCTGTCAGAATCACTTCGAATCATCTATCCGTTCCGAAATGTAGACTTTGATGTGCAGTCTATCCTGAAAATGCGTTATATCCATTATCGCTTTGGACGGATCGAGAAAGATTATTTCGAGAAATTCAAAACCTACATTTATGACAATCTGGACACGATTTTCATTAAATGTGATGAAGACGAACGTTATATCTGGGGAATTTATTTTGTTCCCGTTCACGAAGCACAGCGGATCCATGCCGTATATTCTGCTATGCACTTTGAAAAAATTTATGTACCGGATCAGTATGATGGAACTGCCAAGGCTGCTTTCACAGCACTTGAAGCAGAGTATAAGAAGACGATCGCTGACCTGGATGCAAACAAAGCGGCAAGAAAAGCTTTCTTTAAGAAATATGCATCTGACATTGCTTCAAGCAAGCTGACACTTTCCCAGTTTTCACGGAACTTTGATATCCGTAAGCTGGCAGCCTGCACACATGGAGACAACAGCGCGGATGCGTCAGCTGATTATAAGCCGAAGGAGCCGTTCTATATTCTTTGCGGCTGGATGACAGAGAAAGATGCAAAAGCTTTCCAGAATGATATTTCCGGAGATGCCCGTATCTTCTGCCTGATCGATGAGAATGAGCAGGAGGATGCCCACAAGACACCGCCTACCAAGCTGAAGAACCCCAAGCTTTTCAAGCCATTCGAAATGTACACCAAAATGTATGGCCTTCCGGCTTACGGAGAGATGGACCCCACCTGGTTTATCGCCCTTACTTATTCCTTTATTTTCGGCGCAATGTTCGGAGATGCAGGACAGGGACTGGTTTTACTTATTGGCGGATTCCTTCTTTACAAGTTCAAGCATATTGACCTTGCCGGAATCATCAGCTGTGCCGGAATCTTTTCCACATTCTTTGGCTTCATGTTCGGCAGCTTCTTTGGATTTGAGGATATTATAGAACCTGTCTGGCTGCGCCCAATGGATGCCATGATGGATGTGCCTTTTATTGGAAAACTGAACACCGTATTTATTATCGCCATCGGCTTTGGTATGGGAATCATTCTTCTGTGTATGATCTTTAATATTATGAATTCCCTGAAAGCGAAAGATACAGAGAAGGTATGGTTCGATACCAACTCTGTTGCAGGCCTTGTATTCTATGGCTCCGCAGTTATTGTAATTGCTCTGTTTATGACAGGCCATAAGCTTCCGGGCGGTATCGTTCTTTGCATTATGTTTATCCTTCCGCTGCTTGTAATGTTCTTAAAAGAGCCTCTTACAAACCTTGTGGAAAAGAAACCGGCAGCTTTTGAAGGCGGTGTGGGAATGTTTATCGTTCAGGGATTTTTCGAAATGTTCGAGGTTCTTCTGAGCTACTTCTCCAACACACTTTCTTTCGTGCGTATCGGAGCTTATGCAGTCAGCCATGCGGCTATGATGCAGGTTGTGCTGATGCTGGCCGGTGCTGAGAACGGAAGCCCGAACTGGGTAGTAATCGTTCTTGGAAATATTTTCGTATGCGGTCTTGAGGGTCTGATCGTTGGTATCCAGGTACTCAGACTTGAATATTACGAGATGTTCAGCCGTTTCTACAAAGGAAGCGGAAGAAAATTCGAGCCGTTCCGTTCTGATGCGGAGGCAAAATAAATTTAATTTATGAAAGATTGAATTACGAGGAGGTCAATTATCATGACAGTTATGACACAGATTATCTTAGCAGTAGCGCTTGTATTAAGCATTATCGTTCCATTTGGTTATTATTTCATCGGCGAGAAGAGCCGTGGACGTTACAAAACAACAATTGCAACAAACGCATTTTTCTTCTTTGGTACCATGTTAGTAGCAGCAATGGTTATGTTTGCAGGAAGCTCTTCTGTACAGGCTGCAACAAGCGCTGATGCAGGTCTTGCAACAGGTCTTGGATATATCGCAGCAGCTCTTGTTACAGGTCTTTCCTGTATCGGTGGTGGTATTGCCGTAGCCAGTGCGGCAAGTGCAGCTCTTGGTGCAATCAGCGAGGATCAGAGCATTCTTGGTAAATCTCTTATCTTCGTAGGTCTTGCCGAAGGTGTTGCTCTTTATGGTCTGATCATTTCCTTCATGATCATCGGTAAATTATAATTATGAAAATGTTTTTGATCAGTGACAACATCGATACCTGCACAGGGATGAGACTGGCAGGTGTGGAAGGCGTTGTAGTCCATGAGCGTGACGAACTGAAGGACGCTCTGGAAAAAGCGATCGCCAACAAAGAAATCGGGATTCTCCTTCTGACCGAGAAATTCGGCCGGGAGTTTCCCCAGATCGTGGACGATGTAAAGCTGAACCATAAAACGCCTTTGATCATCGAAATCCCTGACAGGCATGGTACAGGCCGTAAACCTGATTTTATTACCGGATATGTTAACGAAGCCATTGGCTTAAAGTTATAGGCAGGAGAAGACCAAGCATGACAATTGAAGAAAAACTGCAGCATTTCTATGACACTTCCGTTGCGGAAGCCCAGACAGAGGCTGAGAATACACTGGAAGCCCATAAGAAGAGCCTGGAAGAAATGCTGGAAAAGCATAAAGAATCAAGAAAAATGGATGCCGAGGCACAGATCAAGGCCGAGACAGAAAATGCAACCCGCGAGGTAAACAAGGCACTTTCTGCTGAGCAGCTGACTTTAAGACGTGACTGGACAACCAAACAGAATGAGCTTAGAAATGAGCTTTTTGTAGAAGTTAAGAATCATCTGGAAGACTTTATGGCAAGCCCGGAATATCAGGATTATCTTTGCCAGAAGATCCAGAAGGCAAGAGAGTTTGCGGGAAATGATGAGATCTTCATCTATCTTTCCCCGGAAGATACAGCACTGCAGCGTTCCATTGTGGCAAAAACAGGATTTGCTGTTGAGATTTCTAATGAGCCGTTTATGGGCGGCATCAAAGCTACCATCCCGGCGAAGAACATCCTGATTGACAACTCTTTTATGGGCGCTTATGAAACACTGAAGAAAGAATTTAAATTTGACGGAGGGCTGAGCCATGAATAAAACAGGTATTATCTACGGCGTTAACGGTCCTGTTATTTATCTGAAAGGTGATCCCGGATTCAAGATTTCCGAGATGGTTTATGTTGGACCTGAGAAACTGGTAGGAGAGGTTATCGGCCTGAAAAAGGGCATGACCACTGTACAGGTTTTCGAGGAGACAACAGGACTGAAGCCAGGAGATACAGTAATAGGAACAGGCGATGCCATTTCCGTTCTTCTTGGACCTGGAATCATCCACAATATTTTCGATGGTATCCAGCGTCCTCTGGAGGAGATTGCCAAGTCCTCCGGTAAATATATTTCCCGTGGTGTCAGCGTTGATTCCCTTGACACTTCCAAGAAATGGGATGTACACGTAACCGTTAAGGTTGGAGATGTGGTAAGCGCAGGAACTATTATTGCTGAGACACAGGAGACAGCTTCCATTCTTCACAAATCCATGGTTCCTCCTACAATTGGAGGAGAGGCTGAGGTTATTAAGGCTGTTCCGGATGGAGCTTATACCATTCTGGAGCCTATCGTAACTGTTCGTCTTTCTGACGGCAGCGAGAAAGAGATCGCCCTTGCTCAGAAATGGCCGATTCGTGTTCCAAGACCAACCTACAAACGTTTCCCTGCAAGCGTTCCGCTGGTAACCGGACAGCGTATCCTGGATACCCTTTTCCCCATTGCAAAAGGCGGTACAGCAGCAATTCCTGGCGGTTTCGGTACTGGAAAAACAATGACACAGCACCAAATCGCAAAGTGGTCTGACGCAGATATTATTATCTATATTGGATGCGGTGAGCGTGGAAACGAGATGACACAGGTTCTGGAAGACTTCAGTAAACTGATCGACCCGAAATCCGGAAACCTGATGATGGACCGTACAACCCTGATCGCCAATACTTCCAACATGCCTGTTGCAGCCCGTGAGGCTTCTATTTATACAGGTGTAACACTTGCTGAGTATTACCGAGACATGGGTTATGATGTTGCGATCATGGCAGACTCCACTTCCCGTTGGGCTGAGGCTCTTCGTGAGTTATCAGGACGTCTGGAGGAAATGCCTGCTGAGGAAGGTTTCCCGGCTTATCTGGCTTCCAAGCTTTCTGCTTTCTATGAGAGAGCTGGTATGATGCAGAACTTAAACGGTACAGAAGGTTCCGTTTCCATTATCGGAGCGGTTTCCCCACAGGGTGGTGACTTCTCTGAACCGGTTACACAGAATACAAAGCGTTTCGTCCGCTGCTTCTGGGGACTGGACAAGTCTCTTGCCTATGCCCGTCACTTCCCGGCAATCCACTGGCTGACAAGCTACAGTGAGTACCTGGAGGACTTAAGTCCGTGGTATAGAGATAATGTTTCCGGTAAATTTGTCAGCGACCGTAATCAGTTGATGGCAATTCTGAACCAGGAGAGTTCTCTTATGGAGATTGTTAAGCTGATCGGTAGCGATGTTCTTCCGGATGATCAGAAGCTGACACTGGAAATCGCAAGGGTTATTCGTCTTGGATTCCTTCAGCAGAATGCATTCCATGCAGAGGATACCTGCGTGCCAATGAGCAAGCAGTTTAATATGATGGAGATTATCCTTTATCTTTATGAGAAATGCCGTTCCCTTGTAAACCAGGGAATGCCGGTTTCCGTACTGAAGGAGGACAACATTTTTGAGCGTGTAATTGCCATCAAATATGATGTTCCGAATAACAAACCTGAGATGTTTGACCAGTATAAGGCTGACATCGACAGATTCTATGATAACGTATTAGAGAGAAACGGCTGATAGGGAGGTAAGTTTTTTATGGCAATCGAATATTTAGGCCTTAGTGAAATAAACGGCCCTCTTGTAGTTCTGGAAGGCGTTAAGAACGCTTCCTACGAGGAAATCGTCTCCTTCCGTATGGATGACGGTACCGAAAAACTTGGCCGTATCATTGAAATATACGAGGATAAAGCAGTTATCCAGGTTTTCGAGGGTACAGACAATATGTCCCTTGGAAATACTCATACACGCCTTAGCGGTCATCCGATGGAAATCGGACTTTCCCCGGAGATCCTGGGACGTACCTTTAACGGTATTGGACAGCCTATTGATGGTCTTGGTGAGATCACTCCTGAGGTTAGTCTGAATATCAACGGTTTACCGCTGAACCCGGTTACCCGTGAGTATCCGCGAAACTACATCAATACAGGTATTTCTGCCATTGATGGTCTGACCACACTGATTCGTGGACAGAAGCTTCCGATTTTCTCCGGAAACGGTCTTCCTCATGACAAGCTGGCTGCACAGATCGTACGTCAGGCTTCTCTTGGTGCCGATTCTGATGAAAATTTCGCTATTGTATTTGCTGCAATGGGTGTTAAGTATGATGTTGCTGAGTTTTTCCGCAGAACCTTTGAGGAGAGTGGTGCTTCCGACCATGTTGTTATGTTCCTGAATCTGGCAAATGATCCAACTGTTGAGCGTCTTCTGACTCCGAAAATCGCATTGACTGCAGCAGAGTATCTTGCTTTTGAAAAGGGAATGCATATTCTGGTTATCCTTACAGACATTACCTCTTTCTGTGAGGCAATGCGTGAGGTTTCTTCTTCTAAAGGTGAGATTCCTTCCCGTAAGGGTTATCCTGGATATCTTTACAGTGAGCTTGCTACTTTATATGAGCGTGCAGGTATCGTTTCTGGCGGTACAGGTTCTGTTACACAGATCCCGATTCTGACTATGCCTAATGATGATATTACGCACCCGATTCCTGACCTTACCGGTTATATTACTGAGGGTCAGATCGTTCTGGACAGACAGCTTCATGGCCAGGGCGTTTACCCGCCGATCAATGTTCTGCCGTCACTTTCCCGTCTGATGAAGGATGGTATTGGTGAAGGCTTTACAAGAGCAGATCATCAAGATGTTGCGAACCAGCTGTTTTCCTGTTATGCCAAGGTTGGTGACGCGAGAGCGCTTGCTTCTGTTATCGGTGAGGATGAGCTTTCTCCTTTGGATAAGAAGTATCTGCAGTTTGGTAAGGCGTTTGAGGCTGAGTTTGTGGGACAGACGGATACAGAGAACAGAAGTATTATTGATACCCTGAATAAGGGCTGGGAGCTTCTGGGTATGCTTCCTAAGGAAGAGCTTGACCGTATTGATACTAAGATTCTGGATCAGTATTATCACGAGACGACCAAATAAAGAGTGAGGTGACTTGAATGGATCCGAATACGTTTCCTACCAAGGGTAATTTAATTCTGGCTAAGAATTCTCTTGCTCTTTCCCGTCAGGGTTATGAACTGATGGATAAAAAGCGTAATATTCTGATTCGTGAGATGATGAATCTGGTTGATCAGGCGAAGGATATTCAGGGGCAGATTGATGAGACGTTCCGTACGGCTTATGCGGCTTTGCAGAGGGCGAATATGGAGATGGGTATCGCGTTTGTGGATCAGATTTCGCATACGGTGCCGATTGAGGATTCGATTCGTATTAAGACGCGTAGCGTCATGGGTACAGAAATTCCGCTTGTGGAGTATGACAAGTCAGGAAATGTTCCTACGTATGCTTATTATAGTACGAAGATGTCTCTGGATGAGGCGAAGGCGGCTTTTGAGAGGGTGAAGGAGCTTTCGATTAAGCTGTCTATGATTGAGAATTCGGCGATTCGTCTGGCCAGCAATATTAAGAAGACGCAGAAGAGGGCGAATGCGCTGAAGAATATTACGATTCCGAAGTTTGAAGCTCTGACAAAGGATATTTCCAATGCTTTGGAGGAGAAGGAGCGAGAGGAATTTACACGACTTAAGGTTATTAAGAGGATGAAGCAGGGTGCGTGATGGCGCACCCTGTTTTTTTCGGCTTGAAATATGAGTTCACAGTTTTTTACGAGAGTACCCATAGAATGAACACCATTTCCCCATTTTTGGGACACAAATTGTTTGTATAGTATAAGCCATAAGGAACACAAAAACAAAGACGATTCAAAGGAGAAGTGGATGAGGGCTTTGAGAGTGGATCGGATGAATATGAATACAGAAAGGAAATGAATGGGTATGAAACGTAGATATTTAGCAGTTTTAATGGGTGTTATGGTAGCAACAACTTCTGTTCCGGCTATGGTTTATGCGGAGGATGTTAAGACGGAGCGTGCAGCGGATGAGGCTTCTGACGAAAGTAGTGAGAAGGCTGATGGCAGTGATGAGAATGCACAGAGTGATGAAGCTGAGGAGAATGTGGTTCTTGGTGAGGTGAAATCGGTTTCGGATACGGAGATTACTATTGCGGTTGGTACTATGAAGGAAATGGGGCAGCCGGGTGGTAATGGTCAGGGCCAGACGATTACTATTACAGAGAATACTGTGATTACGAAACAGTCTGGCGGTATGCAGCAGGGCCAGACTGGCGGAGACGGTCAGAACGGTGGAGTACCGGAGAAGCCAGATGGAGACGGACAGGGTGCAGAGGCTGAGGAAATTTCACTTTCTGATATTCAGGAAGGGGATATTGTTTCCATTACATTAGATGAAGACGGAAATGCAGCGAGCATTACTGTAATGTCCATGGAAATGAGCGGACAGTCTCAGGGTGTTGACAGTTATACAGCTGTAAATGAATATACAGAGGACACGACCGTATCTGGTGAGACTTTGGAGTCTACTGGTACAGATGAGAACGCAGCTTTGATTTCTTCCGGAGCAAGCGTAACCCTTGATAATGATACCATTACAAGAACTTCTGACAGCAGCACAGGCGGAGACAATTCCAGCTTCTATGGCGTTGGCGCAGCGGTTCTGGAAACAGACGGTACTGCTTATGTAAAGGATGGCAGCGTGACAACCGATGCAGCTGGCGGTGCAGGACTTTTTGCATATGGAGATGGAACGGTATATGCTTCCGGTACAACTGTAAAAACAACACAAGATACCTCAGGCGGTGTTCATGTAGCTGGCGGCGGTACACTTTATGGATGGAACCTGGATGTTGAGACCAACGGAGAGTCTTCTGCGGCAATCAGAAGTGACAGAGGCGGCGGAACAATGGTAATTGATGGAGGAAATTATGTTTCCAACGGTGTTGGTTCCCCGGCTATTTACAGCACAGCTGACATTGCGGTAAGCAACGCGAGCCTGACAGCAAACGGTTCCGAGGCAGTCTGCATCGAAGGTCTGAACTCCATTCACCTTTATGACTGTGATCTGACTGGAAACATGAGTGACCTGGATCAGAACGACAATACCTGGACCGTTATTCTTTATCAGAGCATGTCCGGTGACTCTGAGGTTGGAAACAGTACCTTCCAGATGGACGGCGGCAGCCTGACTTCTGAAAACGGCGACGTGTTCTACACAACCAATACAGAAAGTACCATTACTTTAAGTAATGTTGACATTAACTATAACGACGATAATGAATTTTTTCTGCAGTGCACAGGCAACACCAACCAGAGAGGCTGGGGCCAGTCTGGAGCAAACGGTGCGGACTGCCATTTCACAGGCATCAGCCAGGATATGCAGGGCAATGTGATCTGGGATTCTATCAGCGACCTTGATTTCTATCTGACAGAGGGCAGCAGCCTGACAGGCGCTGTTGTAGATGATGAGACATACGCTGGCGAAGGCGGAGACGGATACTGCAACGTCTATGTAAGCTCCGATTCCACCTGGACTGTAACTGGTGACAGCACAGTTTCTTCCCTGGAAAATGAGGGCACAATTGTTGACAGCGAAGGAAAAACTGTAACCATTCAGGGTACAGACGGAACTGTTTATGTACAGGGCGACAGCGAGTACACAATCACAACAGGCTCCTACAGTGATTCTGTAGATCTGTCCGGCGCAACATCAATCCAGGATCAGAGCGCTTATACAGTAGAGAAACCAGACCAGCTTTAAAATCAGGAAAATAGTAGTGAGAGTTGCTGCAAAGTAAAGGCAGACAGGTATAAACAGAATAAAATTTTATAAATGAAATAATTGAAAAGCCATATTCCTTGAAGTGAGATGCGAACACTTACTGGGGAATATGGCTTTTATTTTGCAGATTTTGGACATAAAAAAATCCCCCTAAAAAGAAGGAGGGCCGGACCAATTGGTCCGGCAAGTATGAAAAAGAAAAAGTTAATTGTTAATCTATGTAAAAAAGCTTTCGCTTTATTTGTTTATTAATATACCCGGAATTTGTGATGAATCTGTGAGAAGGAATTGAAAAAAGTATGATTAAAATCTAAAGAACTTATAAACTGGAAGCTCTCAAAATAACAGCCCGAGATACAAAATATCACTTTTTGCAATATATTTCCCATAAAATACAATAGACTATGGCGATAATTTCTGTATAATAGAAAGTAATAATGCAAATCGCCAGAAGATTTATAACTGATGTCAGAAAATTAAAATGTATGACCTGACAACATAATATTAGCCGGAAATCTTCATGGGAGAAATTGCAGTTATAACAAGGGGAGGTATGAGTATGCAGGCTGTTTTTGAGGCAATCAATGGAGTATTTGGTTTCATAGGTCCGCTGTCGGATCTGCTGTGGGACTTTCCCACCAACTTTGAATGGTATCGGAATATTCCCATTCTGGGAAATATATCCCTGGCAATTATTGTACTTCTGGGATCCGGCATCTTTTTCACCATTAAGCTTGGATTTATCCAGGTGACACATTTCAAAAAGGGAATCCGTCTTCTCACAGAAAAGCGTTCCGTTCAAACGGGAATTACGCCGCTGGCAGCGTTTCTGCTAAGTGCAGCTATGCGAGTAGGCCCGGGAAACATTATCGGTGTTACAGGCGCCATTGCAGTAGGCGGCCCGGGAGCTCTTTTCTGGATGTGGATCTCCGCATTTTTCGGAATGGCGGTGGCTTATATGGAAGCAGTTCTGGCGCAGATTTTTAAAGAGAAAAAGGACGATGAATTTGTAGGCGGCCTTCCGTTCTACGGCAGAAAGCTCCTTGGAAACAGCGTTGGCATCGGCGTATTTTTGTCCATCCTTTATATCCTTTATGCGCTTTGCTGCCTGCCGGCACAGGGCTTTAATGTAGTTTCTTCCGTGGGCAGAATGGCGGAAATTCTCACAGGAAAAACCATTGCCGTGGACTCTTTATTCTACTATATAGCTGGTGCGGCAATCATCATTCTCACAGCGGTAATCGCATTTGGCGGAATCAAAAAAGTCTCCAAATGGACGGATATGATGGTTCCGGTAATGGCAGTTTTGTATATCCTCGTGGTATTTGTTTTGATCATTTTGAACATTGGACAGATCCCATATTTCTTTACTTCAGTATTCGGCGGTGCGTTTAAACCACAGGCATTCTTTGGCGGTGCAATGGGAACGGTTCTGGCACAGGGCGTAAAGCGTGGCCTGATGTCGAACGAGGCAGGACAGGGAACCATCACCATGTCTGCTGCAGCAGCGGATGCGAAGCACCCATGTGAGCAGGGAATTCTGGCTTCTCTGGGCGTTTTCCTGGATACTATAGTGATCTGTACCCTTACCGGATTTGTGGTTGTTATGGCTCATTGCTGGACTGGAGAAGGCGCTGAGGCATGGGCGGCACTTGATAAACTTCCGAAATTTACAGAGTCCATTGCAGTGCTGACACCGGGAACATCCATGAATGCGATCATGACATTTTTGGTAACATTGTGCTTCGGATTGTTTGCATTTACCTGTCTTCTGGGTATGATCAGCTTCTCCGAAATTGCAGCCAACCGAATCCGCAAAGATGCAGTTTGCATTAATATTGTCCGCTGTATTGCTCTGTTTGTTGCGGCATTTGGAATCCTCTGCAACCTTGCCGGACTGGAGCTTGGAAACCTGTGGGCGTTCTCTGATCTGGGAAATATTTTGATCGTATATTTCAACGTTCCTATTGTTTTCGTTGGTGCGAAATGTGTATTCAAGGCGACGAAGCATTATAAGAAAAATGACGGCACTCCGTTTGATTCCAGCGTAGTTGGAAGAAACGACTGTGTATATTGGGATGAAAAGAAAGGGGCTCATTGAGCCCCTTTATACTTCCAGTTTTCTGCCTGAAGCTGCAGATTGATCATATGTTTATAGATACCATTCTGAGCTTTCAGTTCCTCTGGCGTACCGCTTTCCGCAACCACGCCGTCCTTTAAAACTACGATTTTATCTACGCCATCAACCGTTCTCATTCGATGTGCAATGATCATAACGGTCTTATTTTGGATTAGTTTGGAAAGGGCTTCCTGGATCAAAGATTCGTTGTCAACATCCAGGGAAGCAGTGGCTTCATACATAAGAATAATAGGCGCATCCTTCAAAGCCTGCAGGACTTCCTGGTCTGTGGCGTCTGGTTTTCCAATCCGGACATTGTCCAGAATGGACATTTTCAGAAGCCTGCTGTCCTGAAAAACGTAGGAAATCTGGTTCATCAGCTCACTGCTGGCAATCCCATTGAAATATTAGAATAAACTAACAATGGTTTCAACTACATAACAACATAATGGATCCTTTTAGCAATGAAATTAGTGGAGAATTATGATCAGGAAAGAAAGGGCGAAAAATTTGTATGGCAAAATAAATTAGCCGTTGTAAAAGTTGCCGTACTCATTTATAATGGAAAGAAGATTCAAGGTTACTGTTTGCATAGTGAGCAGTAACGATTCCAAAGAGACTTTATAAGGAAAACAGGAGGAAGACCTTGAAGAAAGAATTAGTTATTGTCATTGATTTTGGCGGTCAGTACAATCAGCTGGTTGCAAGACGTGTCAGGGAGTGCAATGTATATTGCGAGATCTATTCCTACAAGACCGATCTTGCGAAGATCAAAGCAATGAATCCAAAGGGAATCATTCTCACCGGCGGACCGAACAGCTGCTACAAGGCTGATTCACCTACTTACCAGAGAGAACTGTTTGAGCTTGGCATTCCGGTACTTGGACTTTGCTACGGCGCACAGCTTATGATGCATGTGCTTGGCGGCAAGGTTGAGAAAGCAGATGTCAGCGAGTATGGCAAGACAGAGCTTCTGGTTGATAAAAAAGAATCCAGAATTTTCAAAGGCGTATCAGAGAAAACAATTGTATGGATGAGCCATACAGACTATATTTCCAAACAGGCACCGGGATTTGAGATTGCTGCACATACAGCGGATTGTCCAGTAGCCGTAGCTGAAAATGAGGCGCAGAAGCTGTATGCCATTCAGTTCCATCCGGAGGTTCTTCAC
Organism: Blautia segnis; assembly: GCF_014287535.1. Classification (NCBI taxonomy): domain Bacteria; kingdom Bacillati; phylum Bacillota; class Clostridia; order Lachnospirales; family Lachnospiraceae; genus Blautia; species Blautia segnis. The sequence continues at coordinate 20,301 of NZ_JACOOT010000030.1, forward strand.
ACAGTAGAGGGAAAGACCATGCTTTCCAACTTCGTACTGGGCGTATGTGAATGTGCCGGAGACTGGAAAATGGATGCTTTTGTGGAGCATACCATCAAAGAGATCCGCGAGAAAGTAGGAGACGGCAAGGTTCTTCTTGCACTGTCAGGCGGCGTGGATTCCTCTGTGGCAGCAGGACTTCTTTCCAGAGCAATCGGAAAGCAGCTGACCTGCGTATTCGTAGATCACGGTCTTCTTCGTAAAGACGAGGGTGATGAGGTAGAGGGCGTATTTGGACCAAATGGACAGTTCGACCTGAATTTTATCCGCGTTAATGCACAGCAGAGATACTACGATAAGCTTGCCGGAGTTACTGAGCCGGAAGCAAAGCGTAAGATCATCGGTGAGGAATTTATCCGTATTTTCGAGGAAGAAGCGAAGAAAATCGGAGCCGTTGATTTCCTTGCACAGGGAACCATTTATCCGGACGTTGTAGAGAGCGGTCTTGGCGGAGAATCCGCAGTGATCAAGTCTCACCACAACGTAGGAGGACTTCCGGATTTCGTAGATTTCAAAGAAATCATCGAGCCCCTTCGCGATCTTTTCAAGGATGAGGTCCGCAAGGCAGGATTAGAGCTTGGAATCCCGGAGAAGCTGGTATTCCGTCAGCCATTCCCAGGCCCGGGACTTGGAATCCGTATCATCGGCGAAGTTACCGCCGAGAAAGTACGAATCGTACAGGACGCAGATTTTATCTACCGCGAAGAAATCGACAAAGCCGCCGAAGCCTACAAGGCCGAGACTGGCAAAGAACCATCCTGGATGCCCAACCAGTACTTCGCAGCCCTTACCAATATGCGAAGCGTAGGCGTTATGGGTGATTTCAGAACCTACGATTATGCAGTAGCACTTCGTGCCGTAAAGACCATCGACTTCATGACTGCAGAAGCATCAGAGGTTCCGTATGAGGTGCTGAACAGGGTAATGAACCGTATTATAAATGAAGTAAAAGGTGTAAACCGCGTATTCTATGATCTGACGAGTAAGCCACCGGGTACGATTGAATTTGAATAAATCGAGTTGCTTAAAAAAGCCAGTGTTTATGCGGGTTTCAGCGATTTCGATTAGTCTTTTGATAACAAATTGATAACAGTCATAGCAAGTGCCATTATTCTTGTTATCCAGTGGTTTATGGGTAACGGAACAATTAACAGGTGGCTTGCAGACTAAAGTTCGGAGCTTGGCTCTGAACAAATTCCATATTATAAACTAAGCCCTTAGCTGTGGTTAATAACCATAGTTAAGGGCTTTTTTGTCGTTGCCAAAGCATCTGTAGGGAGCTGCCAGTGGCAGGTCCTGTAGGTGCTTATTTATCTTTCAAGTGGTCTTTGAATGCTTCCACGAGAGCGTCACTTAATTCCTGTGATGGAACTTTTGCCCAACGCTGTGTGGTGTCGAACTCTGGATAATGGTAACGCCAGTTATCGTATTCTTCTCTGTTGATTTCTTCGGAAGATAGCTTGTCTGCCTGTTCTTTCCAAGCATACAGCATTTTGAGGAGTTCATATGCTTCTCTGCCTTTGTCCTTGTTGACCTTTAAGCATACCTCTCCGTCTGCTTCACTGACAGTAAGACCGTAAATATCTTCAAGGGTAAACAGAGTGTGCATAAGACCGATATAGCTGTCTATGTCAGGAACATCAAGAGCCTGTGGAGAAACATCAAGCACCTGTGCCAATGCATTTGTAAGGTCTGCTTTCGGTTTGCGTGTACCAGTTTCGTACTGTGCCAAACGCACATCAGCACTCTTTTCTGGAAAACCGATTGCTGTACCGAGATACTTTTGTGTCATACCACGCATTAGTCTGAAAAAATGTATTCTTTCGCTGATAGCCATAATGATACGCTCCTTTTATATTTAGTGAAATAAGTATAGCAGAAATGTTTAGTGGAAGTCAAGAAAAACCGAAACAAAAATGTTTAATATTTTCTTTGCAACCACTTGACAATAGCAAATATGTTTAGTAAAATAAATTACGAATTAAACAAATATGCTTAATGCGACAACTGAATGACCGTCCGAAAAGCCAAACCGCCAAGACCTCGTCGGAGCAAGTTCCGTATCGTTCGCTTGTGTGCAAGCACAAAAGCTCATTCGCTGCACTGCTCCTCCTCTTCCCCAAAAGTCTCCGACTTTTCGGGAACCCCTATACGAGCGAGCGCCTGATGTACTGCGGTGCATTGGGACAGCACAGCGCCTGCCGACAAGCAGGAGTGCCTGTTGGAACTTTAACACGGAGAAAGCGGCAAGCAAAAAATTATTTTAAGAAAGGAAGAAAAAGGATATGGAAAACAGATTTATCCGAGCCGAAGATGTGGCTCAGGAACTAAACGTATCAAAACCTTATGCATATAAACTCATCAGACAATTAAATGAGGAATTGAAAGCAAAGGGCTTTATTACGATTGCAGGGCGTGTAAATCGCCAGTATTTTTACGAAAGGCTCTACGGAGCAGGAAAGGGGGAAATGTAAATGCCGGTATTTAAGAATGAAGATAACGGTACTTGGTATGTGATGGCAAGGTATGTGAACTGGAAAGGGGAACGCAAGCAGAAATGCAAGCGTGGCTTTGCTACCAAACGAGAAGCACAGGAATGGGAAAGAATGTTCAAATTGCAGACTTCTTCAGACCTTGATATGAGTTTTGAAGCCTTTACGGAGCTTTATATCAATGATGTGAAGAACCGTTTGAAGGAAAACACGTGGCTTACCAAAGAGCATATCATACGCACAAAGATACTTCCGTATTTCGGGAAACTGAAAATCAGCGAGATTTCCACAAAGGAGATTATTACTTGGCAGAATGAAATGCTTGCCTATCGTGATGAGAAGAAAAAGCCTTATTCACAGACGTATCTGAAAACGCTGCACAATCAGTTGTCCGCCATTTTCAATCACGCTGTCCGCTACTATGAACTGCGTTCCAATCCTGCGGCAAAGGTGGGAAATATGGGACGTGAGGAACACAAGGAAATGCTGTTCTGGACAAAGGAAGAATACAAGAAATTCTCTTTTGAGATGATGGACAAGCCTGTTTCCTTTTATGCGTTTGAAATGCTTTACTGGTGCGGTATCCGAGAGGGCGAGCTGTTAGCTTTGACTCCGGCAGATTTCAACTTTGATAAGGAAACAGTCACAATCAATAAATCCTATCAGCGTTTGAAAGGGCAGGATGTGATTACTTCTCCGAAAACGAAAAAGAGCAACCGCACGATTAAAATGCCGAAGTTTCTGTGTGAGGAAATGAAAGAATATCTCGGTATGCTTTACGGATTGAAGAAGAAAGACCGTATCTTTACGGTGACGAAAAGCTATCTTCATCACGAGATGGACAGAGGGGCAAAGGCGGCAGGCGTGAAGCGTATCCGCATTCACGATCTCCGTCACAGCCACATTTCACTCTTGATTGATATGGGCTTTTCTGCGGTGGCGATTGCTGACCGAGTTGGTCACGAAAGTATTGATATTACTTATCAGTACGCACACCTCTTTCCGTCAAAGCAGATTGAGATGGCAGAAAAATTAGATGATTTAGGGAAAGGAGATTTTGAAAATGTCAGCTAAGAACAGAGATAACAAAAATCGTTGGAGGAATATCACAGTAGGGTTTCGAGTATCGCCCGAAGAAAACGAACTCATTAACAGAGCTGTAGCTCTATCAGGATTGCCAAAACAGGAGTATTGTTACCGCCGTTGCTTAAATCAGGATGTGGTGGTACAGGGCAATCCGAGAGTGTATAAGGCGTTGAAAACGGAATTTGCCACAGTCCTTGCGGAACTGAAAAGGATTGAAGCAGGAAAAGGTGTGGATGATGAACTGCTGAGTGTAATAGAACTGATTTCCATTATTCTCGGCGGTTTGAAAGGAGAGGATGCGAATGGAGAATAAAAAAGAAATGACTATTCCAAATGTATCTGCGGCAACAGATGCGGAACAGTCACTTTCCAAATGTACTGACAATAGTATAGTCAATCAGGATACGGATTTCAAGGGGTACGAGCAATCTTTTGAAGAAATGCAAAGGGAAATACTCAGACAGTTAGACCCTTCCTATCTGAAAACAGTATCAATGACAACGCTGTATGATACGGTGTTTGAGGTTCAGACACCACTTATCGACGGTCTGCTCCAAAGGGGAACTTACCTTTTCGTAGGTTCCCCGAAAGTGGGAAAGAGCTTTATGATGGCACAGCTTGCCTATCATATCAGCACAGGCACACCGCTTTGGGAGTATAAGGTGCGTAAGGCAACGGTGCTTTATTTTGCCCTTGAAGATGATTACCCACGTTTGCAGAAGCGATTGTTTCAGATGTTCGGTGCAAAGGAGACAGGCAATCTGTATTTCGCAACGGAATGTAAAACGGTCAATGGCGGACTGGAAGAACAGATAAGAGGGTTTATGAGGGAACACCCAGACACAGGCTTGATTATCATAGACACCTTAAAGCGTGTGCGTGAAGCAGGCGGAGCAGATTACAGCTACGCAAGTGATTATGATGTTGTGGCAAGGCTGAAAGCGTTGGCAGACAGTTACAAGGTTTCAATGCTTATTGTTCATCATACACGCAAACAAAAATCGGAAGATATATTCGATATGATTTCAGGCACGAATGGTCTGATGGGTGCGGCAGACGGTGCATTTGTTCTCAGTAAGGACAAGCGTACTTCCAACAATGCCACACTTGATGTTGCTGGCAGAGACCAGCAGGATATGAAAATCCATCTTGTAAGGGACAGCGAGCGATTGGTGTGGAACTTTGCAAAATCGGAAACGGAGATGTGGAAAGAACCGCCCGAACCTCTGCTTGAGAAGATAGCGGATACGCTCTTTTCGGAAAGTGACAGATGGGAAGGAACTGCTTCGGAACTTTGCGAAAGGCTTGCGGTGGATATAAAGCCGAATGTACTTTCTTTAAGGCTCAGTATCAACGCAAGCAGGCTGTTTCGTGATTACGGTATCCGTTATCAGAACAGCCGCACACACGACGGAAGAAAGGTTTCACTTTGGAAAGAAACCGAGCAGACGGCGTGACAAACGGTGTCAAAGGTGTCAATGTTTTTGAGAGCAGCACGCTGTGAAAAACATTGTCACCATCGTCACACTTTGACACCGGATAAAGTTTAGGGGAGTGTGCAGAGAGTGCCTTTTCAAAGGCGGCTCTTTGGTCTCGCCTGCTGGCTCGGTCGGTTCGCAGGCGTGTGTGCCACCGGCACACGCTCACCCCTCGGAGAGCCTTCGGAGAACGCAAAACCTGTTTACAGGTCGCATTTTTGATGGGTGTACCCGTCAAAAGTGCTTTTGCGTTACTTTTGACAAAAGTAACAAAACCTGAGAATGTTGAAATTTACAGATGGGAGATGAAAAAATGCAGAGAACGATAAGTGCAATGGTCGGTAAAGGCTCGGTCAATCACAATAGCCGAAAGTTCCGAGCAGAAAATGTAGACGGAACTCGTACTCATCTCAATATCGACTACTGCAATGAAAATATAAAGACAGTTTATCACGAATTGTTTGATGAAGCATTGGAAAGATACAATGCCAAGCAGATAAGGTCAGACCGAAAGATAAAAGATTATTATGAAAAAATCCGAAGTTCCAAGCAGGAAAAACCGTTCCACGAAATCATTTTACAGGTGGGCGGTAAGGGAAATATGAACGCCGATACGGAAAACGGAGAACTGGCAAAGCAGATTTTAGATGAATACTATCAGGGTTTTCAGGAGCGAAATCCACAGCTTCGGGTGTTCTCGGCTCATCTGCATATGGATGAAGCTACACCACATCTGCACATAGATTTTGTACCTTTTACCACAGGCAGCAAGCGTGGACTTGATACAAGAGTGTCACTAAAGCAGGCTCTTGCAACGCAAGGTTTTAAGGGCGGCAGTCGTGGCGATACGGAGTGGTCGCAATGGATACAGTCCGAAAAAGAACAGCTTGCGGCGGTGATGGAACGTTATGGGATTGAGTGGGAACATTTAGGCACACACGAAAAACATCTTTCTGTTTTGGATTATAAAAAGCAGGAAAGAGAAAAAGAAGTGGCGGCATTAGGTGCGAAAATCGAGCAGAAACAGATTGAATTTGATGTGTTGTCGGAACGAGTATTGAACTATGATAAGGCAAAAGACGAGCTGTCAAATCTTGAAATAGAGCTTGATACTGCACCGAAATATCAGTTGCCAGAACCAGAGAAATTTATGACTGCAAAGGCATATAAAACCAAAATGGCAGAGCCGGTTGTAAGGAAATTGAAGCAACTTGTCAAAACGGTGCTTGCCCGCTGCTTTGAGGGGTGGGACAACTATCATAGGCTGAATACAGCGAATGCACAGTTATACCGCACCAATCAGCGTTTGGAGAAAGTCAATGAAAGATTGACCGAAGAAAACAAAATCCTAAAAGCAGAAAATAAAGATTACAGCCTGCTCCGTAAGGTTTTTGGTCGCAAACAGATAGATGATTTGTTGGAGCAGGCAAGAACAGTTAAAGGTCGCAAGCGTGATAATACACGATCACGATAGACAAAAATCACAGGAGGAAAAGGAAAATGACAAAGACAATTTTTGAAGAAATGGGCGGAACTTATAGACAGGTGGGTGATTATTTATTGCCGAACATCACAGTACCAGCCGAAGAAGAAATAGAGCCGATTGGTTTATGGGGGAAACGACATGCAAGGCATTTAAAGGAACACTATAAAGTGTTATATATGAACCTGCTGACAAGCGGAAAGCTGCATAGTTATCTTGCAGAAGTCGATAAGCAAGCAGAGGATATGTTTCTTCGACTGGTAAAGGAATATGCCGACAGACAAGATGTGACGGAACAATTAAAGAAAGATAATCCCTACGAATGGATTGGAAGAATGAATAATATTCAGGCTTGTGTGAGGGAAGTTGTAGGAACGGAGTTGATTTACACATAAGCGTTTTACGGTATGGTGCTCCTGCGTTTGCTGGAGTGCTGTGGTTGTGGTTGTAAAGAGGTTGTGAAAGATTGAATTTCGTAATGGTTGGATGTATAATTAGGAAGTGAAAATTTTAATTTGCACTTCCATAAGGTGAAATGTATTGACACAAAAAATACAGTATGATAGTATTGCCATTAGAAGAAAGAAAGGCACATTTTGTGTAAGGTGAGGAAATGATTAATAGATAATTTGATTTAAGTAAGACACATATAGTTATTGAGCCTGTAGAGAATAGGTTTGTTTTGTGTACGCTTAAGTTGGATTATCGCAAGAGGCATTTCCTTTGTTTTCCTTTTGGAAAAGAAATAAGGGTCTATTTAGCGAGTCTATTTTTGCGTATGCAAAAAAGACTCGTTTTTGTGTGTTCAAAATAATAATTGGCTCAGACTTCGAAAAGGAGAAACTTTAATGTTGCAGATAAAAAAATTAAATTTAACACATAAAAAAGACCTGAGAATAATTCTTAATGATTTCAACCTTGTGCTAAATGATGGAGATAAGGCAGTTATTATTGGAGAAGAGGGAAATGGGAAATCGACATTAATGAAGTGGATATACAATCCGTCGCTTGTAGAAAACTATATAGAAGCAGATGGGGAAAGGATAATGGGACACGAACGTCTTGGTTATCTTCCGCAGGAGATGCTCGATGAAGATAAGGAAAAAACAATATACGAATATTTTTCTGAAGAGGAAATATTCTGGGAGAAAACGCCTAAAGAATTGTCTGTTATTGCGGGAAAATTTGGAATGAAAAATGATTTTTTCTACAGTAACCAGACAATGGGTAGTCTTTCAGGAGGCGAAAAAGTCAAGACACAACTTATGAGGCTTTTCATTCGCGATGTTTCTGTGCTGTTGTTGGACGAACCTTCCAATGACATCGACATTGCGACGCTTACATTACTGGAAAAAATCATAAATGACTGGAAGCACATTGTGCTTTTTATTTCACACGATGAAACGCTGATAGAGCGTACTGCCAACATGGTGATACATATCGAGCAGATTATACGAAAAACAAAGGCGAGATATACCGTGGCAAAGCTTCCCTATAGACGCTATGTGGAAGAACGGCTTCATAAATTTGAAATCCAAAAACAGCGGGCACTGAGTGACCGTAGGGAGAAAAAGATTCGCGATGAAAAATATCAAAGAGTTATGCAGAGTGTACAAGGTGCATTAAGAAGTTGTACCAGACAAGCACCGTCTGTTGCCAAAAACTTAAAGGACAAAATGCATACGGTTAAGGCAATGGAACGAAGATTTGAAAAAGAAGATGAAAATATGACTCAGATGCCGGAACAGGAAGAAGCAATCTTTGTCAAATTAGGGGATGAAAACTCACACATTCCCGCAGGAAAAACGGTCATAGAATATGAACTTTCAAAGCTTGTGACTCCGGATGGCAAAAGAATTTTAGCAGAAGGAATTCATTTAAAAATAAAAGGTTCAGAAAAAATCTGTATGATAGGAGCCAACGGGGCAGGAAAAACGACTCTTCTAAAAAAGATAGCGGAAGAACTCCTAAATCGGAATGACATTAAAGCAGAATATATGCCTCAAACTTATGAAGACCTGCTGGATTTGGATGTTACACCGGTTGATTACCTTGATAAAACAGGAGATAAAGAAGAGCGTACAAGAATTAGAACATACCTTGGTTCACTTAAATACACACCAGATGAAATGGAGCATCCGATTCGGGAGTTATCAGGCGGACAAAAGGCGAAAGTGCTTCTCTTGAGGATGAGCTTAAGTGGTGCAAATGTTCTTATTCTGGATGAACCGACAAGAAATTTTTCACCATTGTCCGGTCCGGTAATAAGAAAAATGCTCCGAGAATTTCCGGGGGCTGTCATTAGCATTTCTCACGATAGAAAGTATATTGAAGAGGTGTGCGATAAAATATATCAGCTAAATCCTAATGGATTACAGCTAATTGGTGATTGATAACAAAAAGGATGAAAGACTGACAAATTTCAGGCTTTTAGTGAGTTGGAAAGCATACAAAGATTTGAATTTGGAGGATAGATTATGGTACGTACAGAAGATGCATGTGAAATTATAAAATATGCTTTGCAAAACGAAATTAAAGTATATTTAGATGGCGGATGGGGTGTTGATGCACTTCTTAAAAGAGAATCAAGAATACACAATGATATTGATTTGTTTGTTGAACTGAAACATTATCATGATTATATTTATGTGATTAAGCAGCATGGATTTGAGGAAGTAAATACTGATTATACAACGGATGGTCATACTGTCTGGAAAGATGATAAACAAAGAATCATTGATTTACATTGTTTTGAATTTACAGATGACGGAATTGTTTATGAGGGAGATATATTTCCATCAAAAACTTTTTCCGGTATTGGAAAAGTTGGAGATATAACTGTTTCTTGTATTGAACCATTGAGTCAGGTAATGCTTCATTTGGGATATGAACACGATAAAAATGATGTGCATGATGTGATGCTGTTGTGTGAAACATTTCAAATAGCAATACCAGATGAATATAAGGAAAAGTAAAATTTCAGTTTTGTGTTGAATCTCTAAGCAAAATAGCTTATAATTTGACATGCTACATATAGTTATTATCCACAGTTATCGAGTAGGTGTTATCAATGCCGATAACAAAATGATAACATTAGCTCGTATAGGCAGGATAATATGGATATATCAAATAATCAAAAGAACGAGAAACATTACAGAGAATAATTCCTAAACAAAAAGCGTTAGTCTTTGTAGAGTTTGAGTGATGAAATGGACTTTAAGAACCTAGTATTTATGCGGGCTGCAAGCGAATTTGTTTAAGCGGTGGCAACGATTTGGCAACATTTAGAGTATCACTCACTAAATAATAGAATACTTCAATAACAGAAAACCTTACTGATTTTCAGAAATAAAGCTGAAAGTCGGTAAGGTTTTTTGTGTTGGCAATGAGCTGGGCGAAAGACGGCAAGCGTTAGCTTGGTGGATTTCATCCAGCGAATGCTCATCATCGAGGTTGAAAATTAGTCGGATTCGGGTTTCAAGTCCTGTAAGATAAGGTCGCTGAGTTCTTGTGAGGGAATGACCTTTCTCCATTGTTTTGAGGTGTCTAATTCAGGATATTTGTACCGCCACTGGTCGTATTCTTCTGCGGTTATCTCGCCTTGTTCCAGACGGGCAGCCTGTTCCTGCCATGCATGGAACATATCAAACATAGTGGTGTAGGTTGTTCCGGCAGATTTATCTAACCGCAGACACACTTCTCCGTCAATCTCTCCGATTTTTAAGCCATACATATCTTCCAACGCAAAAAGCGTGTGCATAAGTCCGATATAACTATCTATTTCCGGCACAGTGATTGCACGAGGACTTACATCGAGGAGATGTGCCATTTCTTTTACAAGGTCTTGTTTCGGTGTTCTGGATTCTGATTCGTATTGTGCCATACGGACATCAGAGGTCTTTCCTAGAAAACCGAGGAGTTCGCCTAACTGTTTCTGTGTCATGCCTTTCCGGTTGCGAAAAAAGCGGATTCTTTTGCCGATTGCCATAATAAAACCTCCGATACTAAACATTTCTGTTGAAGTTAGTATAACATGATGAAATAGGAATAGCAAGCGGAACTTAAATGAAAAAAGTTAAGATTTTTCTGCAAACCACTTGACTTAACGGAATTTATTTAGTATCACAAAACACAACTTAAACAAAAAGAGTTAAAAATTGAATGACCGTCCAAACCGAACAAACGCCATGACCTTTAAAAAAGAAGCGAGCGTCCCTTGTGTAGAGGGACTGGCACAGCGCCGAAAAGGGTTGCCTGTCAGAACGGGAAGGAGAGAACGGCAGGAATTTTAGGGAAAGGAGAGGATATAGATGGCAGAAAAATCATTTATGACGGTGGAAGAAGTGGCAACAGAATTAAGGGTATCAAAGTCCAAAGCCTATCAGGTTGTAAGGGAATTGAACACAGAATTGCAGAAACAAGGGTATATGACAGTAGCGGGGCGTGTAAATACTACTTTCTTTCATAAGAAGGTCTGTTACAGTGATTAAGTTGGAAGGAGATGATGGAAATGGCTGTATATAAAGACAATGCTACGGGAACGTGGAGGGTAATTTATCGTTTCACGAATTGGAAAGGGGAACGGAAACAGACACAGAAACGTGGGTTTGCAACAAAAAGAGAAGCACAAGCCTGGGAACATGAGGTTATGCTGAAACAGAACTCCAAACTGGATATGACATTTGCCAGCTTTTTTGAACTTTATGAAGCAGATAAAAAGCAGCGTGTCAAGGAAAGTACATGGGAATCTAAAAGCCATGTAATACGCACAAAGATTTTACCTTATTTTGGAAATCGGAAGATTGCAGAGATTGAAGCAAAAGACATTATTGCATGGCAGAATGAACTCATGGCGTATCAGGATGAGAAAGGTAAGCCCTATTCAGCAGATTATCTGAAGACAATACACGCACAGCTTACAGCAATTTTTAACCATGCTGTAAACTTTTATAATCTGCCTTACAATCCGGCAAGACGGGCTGGCACAATGGGAAATGAAATTCCAAAGGAGATGGACTTCTGGACAAAAGAGGAATATCTGAAATTTTCAGAAGCCATGATGGATAAGCCACGTTCCTTTTATGCTTTTGAAATGCTTTACTGGTGCGGTATCCGTTCCGGTGAGCTGTTGGCTCTTACTGCTGCTGATTTTGATTTCCAGAAGCAGACGGTCACGATCAGCAAGACGTACCACCGTTCCAAAGGGCGTGATATTATTACAAGCCCTAAAACAGCGAAAAGCAACCGTACCGTAAAAATGCCCCCGTTTCTCTGCGAAGAAATGCAGGAGTATATCAAAATGTTCTATGACATCAAGCCAGATGAACGGCTGTTTACGGTTACAAAATCTTATCTCAACCATGAGATGGAGCGAGGTGCAAAACAAGCGGGAGTGAAAAAGATTCGGGTGCATGATATTCGGCATAGCCATGTATCGCTGCTGATAAATATGGGATTTTCAGTGCTGGCGATTGGTGAACGGGTAGGACACGAAGCAGAAAAAATCACTTACAGGTATGCACATTTATTTCCAACTGTTCAGACAGAAATGGCAGAAAAGCTGGAAATGGAGCGAATGGAAAAGGAGAACAGCAATGGAAAGAAGTCTTGATTATAAAGGGCGTTGGAGAAATCATACCGTAGCATTTCGGGTATCGGATGAAGAAGCGAAGCTGCTTAATGATTTGGTAGCATTGTCTGGTTTGACAAAGCAGGAATATATCATAAGACGACTGACGTGCAGGGACGTAGTTGTACAGGGAAATCCGAGAGTTTATAAGGCATTAAAAAATCAGATGGCAGCTATTCATGAGGAATTAAAGCGGCTGGAAACAGTAAGCCCGGATAATGATGAACTGCTCTATACGTTACAGGTAATTGCAATTACGTTAGAGGGATTGAAAGGAGAAGATGAATGATGGAAAAAATGAAAACGACTGCTCCCGTATCATCTGTTGGCGCAGATGGGGTGCAGCCGAATGTAAAAAATCACAATGAAATTATAGCAAATTCACAGGAACAAATCAATCAGCAAGCCACCAAAAACCCAGAGAAATCCGGGAATGACGGACTGCATACCATGTCCATGCCGGAATTGTATGACACTGTTTTTGTGCCGAGGGTACCGATTGTAGACGGTTTTCTCTATGGCGGCACATATCTCTTTGTAGGTGCGCCAAAGGTAGGAAAATCATTCTTCATGGCACAACTTGCCTATCATGTGGCAATGGGGATTCCGTTGTGGGATTATCCGGTGCGGAAAGGAACGGTGCTGTATCTGGCATTGGAAGATGATTATGCAAGACTTCAACGTCGACTGTCTGGTATGTTTGGTATAGAGTGTGCAGATAATCTGTATTTTGCAACACAAGCAAAGACCTTGAATGAGGGATTAGACAGACAATTAGAAGGATTTTTGAAAGAGCGTAAGGACGCAAGGCTGATTATTATTGATACGCTCCAGAAAGTGCGTGAAGTTGGCGGGGACAGATACAGCTATTCTAGTGATTATGAGATTGTGACAAAGCTGAAATCATTCAGCGATAAATATGGTATCTGCCTGCTGGTGGTTCATCATACACGCAAGCTGGAATCGGAGGACAGCTTCGATATGATTTCCGGCACAAACGGACTGTTGGGTGCGGCAGATGGGGCGTTTATCATGCACAAAAAGAAACGGACAGACAATGAAGCAGTGATGGACATTGTGGGGCGTGACCAGCCGGATCAGAAACTGACTATAGAATTTGACAGGGAGCGTTGTGTATGGAAATTCAAGAAAGCAGAAACAGAGTTGTGGAAACAGCCACCGAACCCTCTTTTAGAAGCAATCAATGTGTTTCTGACAGACAGACAGGCGTGGGAGGGAACAGCGACAGAACTTGTAAATCAGCTGCCGGATATGCAGTTACAGGCGAATGTGCTTTCACGAAGATTGAATACCGTCAACAGCCAGTTATTCAATGACTATGGGATTTTCTATGATAATAAGCGGGGGCATGAAAGAAAAATCATTCTGAAACGCCTTGAAGCAAAGGAATAAAAGCGACGATATGCGTCGGTTGCGACGGTATTTTTGGTAGCGGACTGGTGTAGAAAATATCGACGCTATCGACGCAAACCGACGCAGAAAGGGTAAGAAGATGAAGAATGTACAGATTCCTTATGAATTGTTTATGTTGCTGCTCCGTTATCATCTGGTGGAGGATGATACCTGCTTGGAGGAAATCCGACAGGGGTTGGAGAAGAAACTGGATTCTTTGGTACAGCATGAACTATATGGAAAATATAAGACTGCTCTCACACAGGAAGAACGGGAAAAAGCCAGACAGGAATATCTGGACAGACGAGGAGTGCCGGACAGTTTCCGCTGGTAGTTTTTCTTGATGAGAATAGACAGGGGCGTGTCACGCCCCTGTGGTAGCAGACAAAGAGAAAGGTGTGATTGGATGATAATTCAGCCGGAGTGGGGAACTCGGAATGTGAATAAGTGTTTTTACGAAAGTGAAGCCCGGAGGATTGCTGACCTCAATGAAATCTTCGGAGAGGTAGAGCTGACAGAAGATGAACAGCGGATACTGATATGGCTTGCAGGGTGGGACGAATATACGATAGAAAATGTGCTGTCGGTTATCCGAAAAGCTATGGCGGCAGAAGCAAAACAGCTGGAAGCCACCCGTCCGTAGGACGGAAAAGCCTCCGGCAGGACGCAATGGCAGCTTTTGATGGACGGAACGGCTGTCAAAAGTGCTTTTGCGTTACTTTCGACGAAAGTAACAAAGCTATGTGCCGTATCCGGCACTGATTACCCCTAAAAAGGGAGAAGGGATAAAGATTGAAGCGAACAATTAGTTTTATGACAGGAAAAGGTTCTGTTAATCATAACAGCAGAAAATTCCATGCAAAAAATATAGATTCGGAAAGAAGTTATCTGAATGTAGAATACTGTAACGAAGATGTCAAAGACGTGTATCACGAATTGTTTGATGAAGCTCTTGTTCGATACAACGAGAAGCAGACCAGAAGTGACCGTAAGATTGATGATTATTATGATAAAATTTGTTTCGGCAAACAGGAGAAACCGTTCCATGAAATCATTCTGCAAATCGGAGATAAAGACAATATGGGAGCGACAACAGAAAACGGACAGCTTGCTGCAAAGGTGCTTGATGAATATATGAGAGATTTTCAAAGACGCAACCCTACGCTATGGATATTTTCTGCGTACTTGCACATGGATGAAGCGACACCGCATCTGCATATTGATTTTGTACCATATACGACAGGAAGCAAAAGAGGACTCGATACAAGAGTTTCTTTGAAACAGGCGTTATCGGCTCTTGGGTTTAAAGGAGGCACCAGAAGCGAAACAGAATTAAATCAATGGGTACAGCATGAGAAAAAACAGCTTGCGGAGATTATGTTGGAACATGGGATTGAATGGGAACAGAAAGGCACACATGAAAAGCATTTATCAGTTTTGGACTTTAAGAAAAAGGAACGGGCAAAGGAAGTTGCGGAGTTGGAAGCGAAAAAAGAAAGTCTGGAAGAACATAATGTTGCCATACTGGAAACCAGTGAAAAGTGGTTGGGAGAATTGGAAAATCTTGAACAGGAGATTCACTCCGCACAGGAAGTTCGTGAGAAAGCAGATAAAAAAGCAGAAGTGGCTAAGAAACAAGCGGCACGATATGAGAAAAAACTGGCGGAGATTGCTCCTATGGTAAAGGATATAGAACGATTTGCAGTTAAGTATTCGTATGATTCAGAGGAAGTGCTGCCGGAAGCAGGAACATTGGAAAGCGGAAAGTCTTATAGAGAGAAAAAAGCAAAGCCACTGATTGAAAAAATCATAACGATTCTGCGGTCTGTGTATCGGGAATATTTGAGTGTTTCTAACCGATTTGAAAAACTGCAAGATGCATATAACAGAGAGCAAGACAGAAATGAAAGGTTAAAGAACCGATTAGAAGAATCTTTGGGGGAAAATCGGGAACTTCGGACGATTGCAACGGATTTTGGTCGTGTAAGAGCAGTTATGGGGGCTGAACAGGTAAATGCGGTTATTGACCGAGCAAAGCAACAGGAACAGATAGAAGCTGAACAGAAACGGGCAGTAAGGAGAAAACACAGTAGAGAAGCTCGGTAATTGAAAGAGGGATGCTTAAAGCCCTCTTAACTGTCATGAAGTGAATCCTCGTCAGTTAGTCGAGAAAAGTGTAGCTATAAAGTTTACTCTTGATGGACTGACGGGGATTTGCTGGTTTTGCTTTAAAGTGAAATGACTGGGAGATATAATGAAAACAATTACTTTATGACTAGATATAGGAGGACAATATGAAACGGTCTTTAGGTATAATATGTGTTTTTTTAATTGTATTTTTATTGAGTGGATGCGGAAAATCGTCATTTGATGGTAGCAGAATAGGGAATGATAGCCAGTTTGTTATGAAGTATAAAATTTTTAATACTACGGATGAGCAATCATTGCTCTTAGAATCGGGAGCTACTATTAGGACGGAAGTTATAGTTGACAGTGGAAAATTGTCGATAAAAATTCAAAAAGATAGTGATACCCCGATTTATGAAAGAGATGATATAGTAACCTCTGAAAATTTTGATGTTGAAATTCAAGAGAGTGGAACATATAAGATTACAGTTATAGGAGAAAATACAAAAGGTGGTGTAAATTTTAAGAAAGTTGATGGAGAGAAAGCGGAACAGGAAGAAACACAACAAGGGATAAGTGAAAAGAAGATTGATTTAGGCGGGGCATTTCAGGAGATTAATGGCTGTGCGGTGATTTATTCGCCAGTACAAGAGGAATATTCATTTTTTAATGAAGATATGTGTCGGCAAGAAGTATCGCCCTATTCTACTTTTAAGATTATTTCAGCTTTATTAGGATTACAAAAAGGTGTTATTGTTGATGAATCGTCGACAATGGGGTATGACGGAACGGATTATGGAAATGCAGAATGGAATGGGGATTTAACATTAGAAGAAGCATTTGAGAAATCATGTATATGGTATTTTCGAGAAGTGATAGATTTAGTTGGTAGGGATAAAATGCAGGAAGAATTAAAGAATTTACAGTACGGGAATTGCGATATTTCGGAGTGGAATGGTAGCAATATCAATCCTTTGGAAAATCTAAATGGTTTTTGGTTAGATTCTTCGTTGAAAATTTCGCCGTTGGAACAAGTAGAAGTTTTGAGTAGGATATTTGAGGGACATAGTGATTACGATAGCAGAAATATAGAAATTTTGAAAAAAATAATGTTAGTGGATGAAAACGATTCCCAGAAAATTTATGGAAAAACAGGAAGTGGGAATGGAGAGGCATGGTTTGTTGGTTTTTCTGAATCAGATGGAGAACGGAAATACATTGCTATATATTTAAATGATAGTGAACATAGAAATCAGATTTCTGGAAATAAAGCTAAAGAAATGGCTTTGGAGATTCTGAAATAAATGGCTGTGCTTGTTGTGTTTTAGGAACATTGGAAACCTTGTTTTTCAAAGGATTATATTGCGTTATACTTCAAGAGTGTTTTGAGGGAGATAAATGACTGGTATATATTGACATAGGGGTAGTTATGAGTTATATTTAAAGTGCCTTATATATGAGATATAAGGGAAAGGAATTGTTGTCAATACCTGAAAGAGCTCTTTCAGATATGACTGGTGTTCTGGTTGCAAACTTATGAATAACCACATAAGAATGTTAATTAGAATCATCTCCTTCTTATCTATTCTAACATAGATATGTATTGAACGAATAATGGATAGCTGGCACCACATCAAAGCTGTCGAAAGACAAAATTGAATACCATGTTGAAAGAAGACCTATCAGTCAAGAGATGCTATCCCTCATGCTGGTAGGTCTTTCGCTAAATAGGAAGAGTGTATGGATTTATACGAATGGAAAACGAAAAATGCAAATGCAAGAAAATATGCGCATTTTGATGAAAAGGTTTCATTGGACAAAGTTTGGGATTATATCAGTGATCCGACTAACATTGTGAAACATGGATTTTATCCTTTTATACATTATAAAAAGAAATTTAATAAATTTACTAGGAAAGACGGAAGAGGTTATATAAAAGAAAAATCTAGGCACTTATGTTATTCTGCACATATTGATAGATATATATATTCTTATTATGGGTATCTTTTGAATCAAAAATATAATAAATACTTAGAAGAACGTAATATGAATTTGGTTGCGGTTGCATATAGAGATAATTTGCACAAAAATAATATTCATTTCGCAAAAAGAGCTTTTGATTGTATTAGAGAAACGAAAGAAAGTTTTGTAATAATAGGAGATTTTTCTCATTTTTTTGATTCTTTAGATCATGGCTATTTGAAAAAACGAATGTGTGATGTTTTAAAAGTTGATATGTTGTCATCGGATTTTTACGCAGTATTTAAAAATATAACAAAATATTCGATTTGGGAATTAACAGAGTTACTTAAACTAAATAATTTAACAGACACAGAAGAAGATATACAAAGTTTAAATTCTAAACGTAAAGTTTTATCTGAAAAAGATTTTAAAAAGCATAAGAAAGAATTTATTATTAGACATAAAGAAAACTATGGGATACCACAAGGGTCGGCAATTAGTGCGGTATTAGCAAATGTATATATGATAGTAGTAGATGAGCAAATGTATAATTTAGCGAACAAATACAAGGGTCTGTATATGCGATATAGTGATGATTTTATTATTATTCTGCCTGGAATATCAGAAGATGATTTTAGGGAGATATTGAATAGTATAATAGATGAAATTAAACAAATTCCAAATTTAATTTTACAACCAGATAAAACACAAATATATAAATATAGAGATACAACATTAAAAAGTTGTAATGCATTGTTTTTAAAGGATGTGTTAAATGGAAAAAATGAGATTGATTATTTAGGATTTACATTTGACGGTAAAGAGATAACAATTAGGGATAAAACTATTTCGAAATATTATTACAGATTATATCGGAAACTTAAAACTATAGTGAAAAATGAAGGCCATACTCCTTCGGGAAAAAGAATAAGCTGTAAAAATTTATATGAGAAGTATACTGTTAAAGGGGCGCATTTAAAAGATTCAAATGGACATATTAAAGGAAATTTCATATCGTATGTTCAGCGTGCTCAAAAAGTTTTTGGAGAAAATGAACCTATAGACAGAAAAACAAGAAGACATATGCTGAAAATTCGTAGGATATTGGATGAAATTTTTTTATAGATTTGTGGAGGATTTTCGGATATTTATAGATAAAAGATTAAAAAAATTTATTATATATGTGGGTTGATCAAACAAACTGTAAGATATGGGGGATGTTATGCTTAAAGATATATTAATGTCAGTGTCTAAAAAAATGCAAATTGATTTTGAGGGAATAACGAGTAAAATACAGCATAATGGAGAAAAAGGAACGGCAAGGGAAAATATACTTGAAGAGTATTTGAAATGTTATATACCTGAAAAATATTGTTTTTCGAAAGGTACGATTGTAGATTGTAAGGATGTACAAAGTAGACAGGTGGATATAATTATACATGATAAATTTTTGACACCATACCTCGTAGATATGGATGGTACTAAAATTGTGCCGATTGAAAGTGTTTATGGGGTTGTTGAAGTTAAATCGACGTTGACCAAAGAAGAATTGAGGAAGTGTGTTAAAAATATTGAGAGTGTGAGAAAACTTGAGAAAAAGACAACTTCAGGCTACTCTTTTCCGACAGCGGGGATGGTATTTGCGTATGATTCCGATGCTTCTCTAGAAGCGGTATATAAAAATCTCAATGAATTGTCGGAGGATGTAGAGGTTGATAAAAGGATAAGTTGTATATGCGTGTTAAATAAAGGGGTTATTTTACCAGTGAATAAAAATGGACTGACAAATGTATCATTATTACCAGATGAAAATACAGTATACGGAATATTTAATAACGCAAATGATGCACTGCTTTTATTCTATTTGATTTTGACTCAAATACTAAATAGTATAACGATATTTCCACCGGATATGGTTGCATATGCACAGAGTACAGCCATATTAGATACTTCTTTTTCAATACCGGCAGATTATGTGCCAGACGACGGAACAATTAGTGTTATGGATAACATGGTAAGAATGTCTGAAATAAAGACTTTAAAGGAGTATGGGACAAGAATGCTTAGTGGCAAATTAAAAAAAGAGGAGTTTCTTGAGCATGTGTTCGGTACATATATACCGTCATTAAAAATGATGCATGGTTCTTTGGATTTAGTACCAATGAATTCTACTTTAAATTATTTTGGAAAGTTAATGAATAACAAGGTGATAATAGACGCATATAAAATTTATGAGCGTGGTACAAAGATTACATTGGTTGAAAAGAAAATTCTTGATGATTTAGAAAATTTTATGTATGCTATATATGACAGCCATAGAGAGGAAATGCTAAAAAATAACAAGTAGTATAAAAATTGTAATTGTCTGTATGGCAACATTTTGGCAACAGAAAATCAGTAAGCCAGAATAAATGATTTAATTGAAGTAAAAAACGGTGTGTATTTGCATAAAACTTAAACTAATATAGTTAATAACAACAAAAAACACGCCGAGTTTGAGTAGCGGACTAAATTGCGAAAAAGCCCATAAATAAAGGTTTTGCGGGCTGTCTGGATGTTCCGGTGGAGTGCAAATGGAGTTAAAAAATCTTTTTTTTCTTTGTTTTCTTTCCGGAGTTATCTGAGATTTTCGCAAAAAGTAGCTATGCTCAGAAAATATAATTAGTGTGAATATGAAGAACAGTTTGTTTTGATGGAAATATTTTCCGTCAGGGCAGACTGTTTTTTTATACCCTTTTTTCAATGATATTAACTCCATGGTTCAGCGATATCCTGAAAGAACTGGAAGAGTTTTATATGCTGGAAAAAGAAACCGAAAAATCGGATGCTAGAAAAGTAGCTGTGCTGATGAAAGGATATCTGCAGTCGATGAAGTCAAATATTCGAGAAATCATTCGTTATATTGATGACACGACACTTGAAAAATCAAATGATAAAAAGAAAGATAAACAGGAATCTACGAGTACCATACCAGAGGAAGTGCAGGAATTTGTGAATCTGACAATTACAGAGCATATGGGGAAAGCATATTCAGAATGGAAGTTAAAGCAGGATAAAGAGCCAGTAAGTGAGATTGATAAGAAATACCAGAAATTACTGGAAACGTTATCCCCAGAACAGGAAGAAGTGATTACGGAATACTGTAATGTGCAAATTCTGCCCGAACGGTACGCCTATTCTGAAATTAGCGGTACATCCATTCTGATTTAGCGGTATGCGTTTTCTGCTCAAAGCGGTACGTTTTTCCTTTATTATTGTGATGTAACT
>NZ_JACOOT010000034.1:0-39389 GCF_014287535.1 Blautia segnis
GACTTGCCCGAATAACCGCCCGACCTATCCGACACAATGCGCAAGTGCCGGATAGGAACGGCAAAATTTTTTACACTTCTATTACTTCTTTATCGCACATCAGTAAAAAGCCAGGGCATCAAACAGCTGATGGCTGGTGCCGGAATCATGCTGCTGGGAACTACCCTGATTCCACAGCTGGCAACATTGTTCTCTTAAGAGGAGTGGTAGATGAACACCATCATTGAGAGAATTACGGAAGCGATAAAGGATATCCTGATCGGGCTTATCAAGTCATGTTTGGATAACATGTTCACGTCTGTCAATGAGCAGGTGGGAACCATAGCCGGGCAGGTGGGACAGACACCGCAGGGATGGAATGCAGGGATTTTTAATCTGATTCAGAATATATCCCAAACGGTGATTGTCCCCATTGCGGGACTGATCATCACCTTTGTCCTGTGCTATGAATTGATCACGATGGTAACACAGAAAAACAATTTCCATGAATTTGAGACTTACAATATTTTCCTCTGGATCTTCAAAGCGTATGTAGCTATTTATCTGGTGACAAATACGTTCAATATCACGATGGCGGTCTTTGACGTTGGCCAGCATGTGGTCAACAATGCCGCCGGGGTGATATCAGGAAACACTGCGGTGGATGCAACGGAAGCAATTTCACGGATTGTGGATGCCCTGGAGGATATGGAGTTAGGGGATTTGTTCCTGCTATCCATGGAAACGATGTTGATCAGTGTTACCATGCACATTCTGTCAATTATCATTACGGTAATCTTGTTCGGAAGAATGATAGAAATTTACCTTTATACTTCCATAGCACCAATTCCGTTTGCCACCATGACCAATAAGGAATGGGGCAATATCGGAAACAACTATTTAAAAGGCTTGTTCGCACTGGCATTTCAGGGATTCTTCATGATGGTCTGTGTGGGAATTTATGCAGTTTTAGTAAATGCAATGACCATATCCAGTGATCTTCATGCAGCTATGTTTTCAGTAGCGGCTTATACCGTGATTCTTGCATTTTCATTATTCAAGACCGGAAGCCTTAGCAAATCTATATTCAATGCCCACTAGCGGGCAGGAAAGGAGCGCATACCATGGCGTATGTACCAGTACCAAAAGACCTTACCAAGGTCAAAACAAAAGTAGCATTAAATCTGACAAAGCGGCAGCTGATTTTCTTTTCACTTGCCGCAGTTGTGGGAATTCCGTTTTATCTGTTCATGAGAAAACCAATCGGTTCCAGTATTGCTGCCATTTTGATGGTAACGATCATGCTTCCGTTTTTCTTCATGGCAATGTATGAAAAAGACGGACTTCCCTTTGAAAAAGTGGTGGCAAATATCATTCGACAGAAGTTTATCTGTCCGGCAGTAAGACCATATAAGACAGAAAATTTTTATCAGGAGATTTCCACCCTTGTAAAAAAGGAGGGTGTGCCGGATGGCAAAAAAGACAAAGCAGGAGACTCAGCAGGAGCGTCTGTCCCTGGCGGAAAAAAGAAACCGTCAGGAAAGAAGAAACAAAAAAAGCAGAAAAGAAAGAGAACAGGAAAAGCGTAAGAAGAAACAGGAACGGGACCGCAGGAAACAGAAAAGCATTCCTACAACTGCACAGCAGAGTATTCCGTATATTCGGATGTTGCAGGATGGTATCTGCCAGGTGACAAAGACCTTTTTCTCCAAGACGATTCAGTTTTACGACATCAATTATCAGCTTGCTTTAAACGAGGATAAGACCACGATATTTGAGAATTACTGTGATTTCTTAAATTACTTTGATTCTTCCATCAGTGTGCAGCTGTCCTTCATCAATCAGCAGGTGGATGTGGCAGAATTTGAAAAAAGCATTGATATTCCGGATCAGACGGATGACTTTAATGCCATTCGTGAAGAGTACCGTACTATGCTGAAAAATCAGCTTTCCAAGGGAAATAATGGTCTGGTAAAGACGAAGTATATCACTTTTGGAATCGAAGCAGAGAGTCTGAAGGTAGCAAGACCAAGACTTGAAAGAATCGAAACAGATATCTTAAACAACTTTAAGGTTCTGGGAGCACAGGCACATTCCTTGAATGGACTGGAAAGGCTTGAGATTCTGTATCATGTGTTCAACCAGGATCGGATCGAACCATTTAAGTTCCAGTATAAGATGCTGCCGGAAACCGGATTAAAAACCAAAGATTTTATTGCACCGACTTCCTTTAACTTTTCCAAGAATCAGACATTTTTGATGGGAAGAACGATGGGAAGTGTAAGTTACCTGCAGATTCTTGCACCGGAGCTGACAGACCGGATGCTTGCAGATTTCCTGGATGTGGATGACAGCATCAATGTCAACATTCATATCCAGTCCATTGACCAGAGTTCTGCGATTAAGATGATCAAGAGCAAGATTTCAGATCTGGATAAGATGAAGATTGAAGAGCAGAAGCGGGCAGTACGTTCCGGTTATGATATGGACGTGCTTCCATCGGACCTTGTAACCTATGGAGAAGAGGCGAAAAACCTGCTGGAAGATCTGCAGTCCAGAAATGAGCGAATGTTCCTTGTGACGGTTCTGGTTATGAATACCGCAAAGAAGCGGCAGAAGCTGGAGAATAATATTTTCCAGGTACAGGGAATCGCACAGAAATATAACTGTTCCTTAAAACAGCTGGATTATCAGCAGGAAGCAGCACTCATGTCCTGTATTCCGCTTGGAGTCAATCGAATTGAAATTCAGAGAGGGCTTACCACATCATCAACCGCAATCTTTGTGCCATTTACGACACAGGAACTGTTTCAGGAAGGGGAAGCTCTTTATTATGGATTGAATGCGTTATCCAACAACATGATCATGGTTGATCGGAAACGCCTGAAGAACCCAAATGGACTGATTCTTGGTACACCAGGTTCTGGTAAGTCATTTTCAGCAAAGAGGGAAATTACGAACTGTTTTCTGATTACGGAAGACGATATCATTGTCTGCGATCCAGAAGCCGAGTATTCGGCACTTGTGCAGGCGCTGCATGGACAGGTGGTTCGGGTTTCACCGGTATCTGACCAGTATATCAATCCGATGGATCTGAACCTGAATTATTCCGAGGAAGACAATCCGCTGTCATTAAAAGCAGATTTTATTTTATCTCTGTGTGAGTTGATTGTTGGCGGAAAGAATGGACTGGAGCCGGTAGAAAAAACGATCATTGACCGTTGTGTGCGGCTGGTCTATCAGGAATATCTCGCTGATCCGGTGCCAGAGAAGATGCCGATACTGGAGGATTTATATAATCTGTTGCGGAAACAGGAAGAGCCGGAAGCACAGCGTCTGGCAACTTCATTGGAGATTTACGTTACAGGTTCCCTAAATGTATTTAATCATCGCACAAATGTGGACATCAACAACCGTATCGTATGTTTTGATATCAAGGAGCTTGGAAAACAGCTGAAGAAGATCGGGATGCTGATTGTGCAGGACCAGGTATGGAACCGAGTGACGATCAACCGTTCCGCTCATAAATCCACCCGTTACTATGTGGATGAATTCCATCTTCTCTTAAAAGAAGAACAGACAGCAGCCTACAGCGTGGAAATCTGGAAGCGATTCCGTAAATGGGGCGGTATTCCGACAGGAATTACCCAGAACATTAAGGATCTTTTAGCTTCCAGGGAAATCGAGAATATTTTTGAAAACTCTGATTTTATCTATATGCTCAACCAGGCATCCGGAGACAGGCAGATTCTGGCAAAACAGCTGAATATCTCACCAACCCAGCTGTCCTATGTAACCAACAGTAATGAGGGGGAAGGACTTTTGTTCTATGGAAATGTCATTATCCCATTTGTAGACAGATTCCCGAAGAATTCCCTCTATAAAATCATGACAACCCGCTTAGAGGAGACTTCCGAAGCAGGTTAAATCAAAGGAGAAAACAATGTTACGAGCAATTTCATATGTATTAACTTTTAGTGGCGGTGCTGTTTTCGGCATCGCTTTTCTCTGCTTATTACAGGCAGGGAAAGGGTATCCGAAGAAGGAGGAGTAAGTAGTGGCAGAACAGAGAATGAAAGTCAGGGACAAGAAAGTCCAAAAGATGACCAAGGATGGTCTGGTGGAAGAAAACCTGACAGATAAATCTTCTGTTCGTGTCAGTAACCGTGCCAGTGATGTGCAGATGGGAAGAAAACAGGGGGAAAAAGAAGAAAACCTTGTGGATAAGTCTCCCCGCCAGTCTGAACGGAGTGGGAAAAATATTCGTCCCTCTGTGCAAAAATCCAGAGATGCACCGGAACTGATACGGACAGAGAAGCAAAGTGAGGATCTTGGACAGAGTAGTAAACAGCAAAATAGAAAAAGAATCCGTGCTGAAGTCGGAAAAGAATCCAGACTTGCAGAAAAATCCGAAGCCGGACAGTCAGGGAGACTGAAAGAAAAACGTGCGGATCTATCAGAAAACAGAGGAGACAGCCGGAGAAATCAGACAGGTGGCAGCAAAAAGCCAAAACAAAAGCAGCGTTTGAAATTTGCTTATGAGGAGACTGGTGCTTCTGTGAAAAATGATAAAGATATGGAGAAGTTGAACCAGATGGATGCGGATGGAGTCAATTTCCGCCATCAGAAACAGAAGGAAAAAGCCAAAAAGTTTTCTTATGAGGAAGCCAAAAAGAAGAAGGAAGCAAAGCAACATTCCAAGAAGGCACAGGTCTATCAGGCAAATGATGGAGAAGCTCCTGAAAAGAAGAAATCCCGCTTGAAGTTTGGCGAAGGGGAATCTGTGAAAACAGAAAAAACTTCTGTTGTCAAGAAAGCAGGTAGTGCAACTTCCGCAGCATTGCACCGTGAGATCAGCAAAAATGAAGACGATAATGCGGCGGTAGAAGGTGCCCATAAGTTAGAAGAAAGCGGCGAAGGTGTTTACCGGCTGGAACAGAGAAGTGCAAGACGCAGGAAACAGAGGGCATCCAGAAAAAGAAGCAGACTTGAAAGACAGGAAGAGAAACAGGCACAGGCCGCAGCCCATCAGGAGCAGAAGAAGCTGAAAAAACAGATTCAGAAGCAACAGATCAAACGGGATTATGCCAAAGCGAAGCGAAGTGAACAGACAGTAGGAACAGCTACAAAAGGTACGATTGATTATATTAAGAAGATTGGCGGTAAGGTCACCAACTTCTTTAAAGAAAACCGGAAGGTGTATATCAGTGTAGCAGTTCTAATCGGATTGATGTTTCTGATCATAACGAATGTCACGTCTTGCTCTGCAGTGTTTTTACAAAATGTGATCACTTATACCGGAACCAGTTATCTGTCATCGGATCAGGCAATCCGGGAAGCGGAACTGTATTACACACAGCTGGAAGCTAATCTGCAGGAGCGGATCAACAACATGGAATCTGAAGAACCGGGACATGAGGAATACCGATATAACATCGGACCTATTGAGCATGATCCGTTTATCCTGATCAGTTATCTGTCAGCAAAGTATGAAGAATTTACCTTTGAACAGGTAAAGCCAGAACTGGATGCTCTTTTTGCATTGCAGTATCGGTTAGAAACAGAAGCAGTCAATGAGACTGTGACAGAGACAGCAACTGTAAGAGTTGGAGAATCTTTGGGACAGGTTGTGACCAGTGGGTATTGTAACTGCCCAATTTGTTGTGGTATTTGGAGCGGAGGACCGACTGCCAGTGGAGCATATCCAACTGCCAATCATACCTTAGCGGTAGATGCTTCCAATCCGTTTGTACCAATGGGAACAAAGGTAGTTATGAATGGTGTCGAATATACTGTAGAAGATACCGGAGCTTTCGCAAGATACGGTGTACAGTTTGATGTCTATTATGACAGTCATGCGGCAGCATCTGCACATGGACATCAAACATGGGAATGTTATCTGGCAGATGATAATGGAAGCAATGAAGTGGAAGTGACCAGGACAAGAGATGTAGATGTGCTGAATGTCACCTTAAATAGTGGAAACCTGATGTCAATCTGTCAGGACAGGCTGGGATTTTTCCAGAAAGAACTGTTCAGTGCCTACAACGATACAAAAGGCAACTTGCAGATGTTTGCAACACCGGTTGATTTTAACTGGTATTCCAGTGTGACCAGCTATTATGGATACAGGATTCATCCAATATCAGGAGCAAATCAGCTTCATAATGGTATGGATATCGGAGCACCGGAAGGGACAACAGTAATGGCAGGGCTGACCGGAACGGTTACAACTTCTGCTTATAACGACAGCTATGGCAATTATGTTGTGATCAAGGACAGTAAAGGCTATGAACTGCGGTATGCACATTTAAGCAGCCGGAGTGTATCTGCAGGAGCATCCGTCACGAAAGGTGATGAGATAGGTCTTGTAGGAAATACTGGAAATTCCACAGGAAGCCATCTTCATATTGAACTTCTGAAAAATGGAGAGCGGTTAAATCCGATCTTTTATCTGGAAACAGGAGAAGGGGCAGGATTTGGCGGAAATGAATATACCAGTGAAGCAGCACAGCGTTTGTTAAATGAAGCAGCGAGATATCTCGGAACACCATATGTGTGGGGTGGATATTCCCCAAGTGGATTCGATTGTTCTGGATTTGTAAGCTACTGTCTGACAAACTCTGGTGTAAGGAATACAGGAAGATTAACAGCACAGGGACTGTACAACATTTGTACACCAGTATCCCAGTCGGAGGCGCAGCCGGGAGATTTGATTTTCTTTACTGGAACTTACGACGCAGGGGAGCCGGTAACGCATATCGGAATCTATGTAGGCAATGGTCAGATGATCCATTGTGGACATCCGGTGCAGTATACGTCCATCAATTCCCCATACTGGCAGAGCCATTTCTATGGATTTGGACGATGGTAAGAAAAAAGGGCGGCTGCATCAGCCGTCCGGAAAGGAGAACCGATGAAAAGTCTTGAAAAAGCTACGGCAGATTATGAGAAAGCCAAAGAGAAAATGGAAGCTTCCAAAGCCAGATATGAAGCAGATTTAAAGCGGTTCAAGGCTGCGGAGATAGCAAAAACAGAAGCGGAAAATCTGGAAATTGTAAAAATTATCCGTGCGATGGATATGAGTATTCCGGAATTAGAAGCTTTCAAAAAGAGAATGAAAAATGAACTGCCCGGCAGGGTAGAAATACAGAAGGAGGAAACAAAAGCCGATGATGAATCTGGAAAAAATGAAACAGAAGAAGAGAACAATTACTAAAAGCAGGGTAAAAAAGAGCTTGCTTGCAGCAACGACATTTCTTTGCCTGACAACACCTTTGCTCCAGACACAGACTGCTTATGCAGCTGAGAATACAACACCTGCAATCACGATTGAGAAACCGGATGGCTGGAAACAGGGAGAAACAACCATTGCTGTTACGGTAGATGCCAGCCATATGCCGGATGGTTTCTCAATAGCAAAAATTGAAGCAAAAGCAGGAAAAGATGGGAGCTGGCAGGATGTAACCGGAAGCGGAAGTATCACGATCACTGGAAACCAGACAGTGTATGTCCGTGTGACAGATGGTGAGGGGAAGGTCTATGAGCAGAATCGCTCTATTAAGTGTTATGACACAGAAAAGCCTACGCTTTCTGCATCTCTGACAGATGGTGTACTGACGATTCAGGGAAATGATACCGTTTCCGGCATTACTTCTGTGACAGTTAATGGCACCACTTATACAGATCTGAAGGATGGAATGCTGAGAGTGCAACTGACACAGAAAGATTTTACAACAAAACAGATTGAAATCACGGTAACGGATGGTGCCGGAAATACTTCTGAAAAGTATGTGTTGCAGAATCCTTATTATGAATGGGCAAAGAAGCAGGCAGAGAAACAGAAAACTTCCAGTGACAGTAATGGTGCAATGGCAACCACGACCAGTGCAGATGCAACTGGGACTGAGAAAACAACGACTTCACCGCTTCCGCAGGATGCGCAGGCATCTGAGCCAACAGATGCAAAAGGAACTGTGGATGATCGGACAGTGACAGGTATTGAGGAACAGCTTAATAAAGAAGGCGAGACAGCAGATTCTGTTACCAAAACGGCTACGGAAGGCACAAAAGAGTTTTATACCATTTCAACTAAGAGTGGTAAGATTTTTTATCTGATCATCGACAATTCAAAATCTCAGGATAATGTGTATTTTCTTACAGAAGTCAGTGAAAAAGATCTGATGAACTTTACACTTTCTGATTCGGTGACACTTCCGGAAGTGGATACGGTTTATGCAGAACCAGAGAAAAAAGCAGAGGAAGAAAAACCGGAAACGACAGAGACAGATGAGAAAGATAAGGTGGAGGATGAAATCCAGATGCCAGAAGATAAAAGCCCATTTGGAACGTATCTTCTGATTGCGCTGGTAGCAGTCGGAGCTGCGGCAGGAGGATATTACTTCAAAGTCTATAAACCAAAGCATGAATATGATGACGAGGATGAGATGGAAGAGGATGAAGATGAATCCGAAGATTCAGAGTCAGAAAAACGGGAAGTAGACGATGCAGATGAGCAGGAAGAAAGTGCAGAACCGGAAATCCTGAGAGATGAAGATTTCAATGATGATGTACTGGAAGATGAAGAAGAGGAGTAGGAGTAAATGAAATTAGTGATTGCAGAAAAGCCATCGGTTGCGATGGCACTGGCTTCGGTACTGGGAGCCAGAACAAGAAAAGATGGCTACGTGGAGGGAAACGGTTATATCGTTTCCTGGTGCGTAGGACATCTAGTTGGATTATGCGATGCATCGGAATACGATGAAAAATATAAAAAATGGAGATATGAAGATCTGCCGATTGTGCCGGAATGCTGGAGACACAAGGTTTTGGATGGAACAAAGAAGCAGTACGGAATCTTGAAAAAACTGATGAGAGATTCCAATGTAGATGAAGTGATCTGTGCTACTGATGCAGGACGTGAAGGAGAGTTAATCTTTCGTCTGGTGTATGAGCAGGCAGGATGCAAAAAGCCGATGAAGCGGCTCTGGATTTCTTCCATGGAAGAACAGGCAATTAAAGATGGATTTGCGTCATTAAAAGACGGTTCGTGTTATGACAGTCTCTATCAGTCAGCACTTTGCAGGGCAAAGGCAGACTGGCTGGTGGGAATCAATGCGAGCCGTCTTTTTTCCGTTCTGTATAACCAGAATCTGAAAGTCGGAAGAGTGCAGACACCAACACTTGCCATGATCGTGGATCGAAATCAGAAGATCAAGGAATTTACCAAAGAAAAATATTATATGGCTCATATCAAGTTTGATGATATGGATGCAGTTACAGAGCATTTTCAGAAAAAAGAGGATGCAGATAAAG
Source organism: Blautia segnis (assembly GCF_014287535.1). Lineage (NCBI taxonomy): Bacteria > Bacillati > Bacillota > Clostridia > Lachnospirales > Lachnospiraceae > Blautia > Blautia segnis. The sequence goes on from NZ_JACOOT010000034.1 coordinate 9,295, forward strand.
TGGCTGCGGACTGCCTGGAGCGGATGTGCGAAGTGGAAAAGGATGATGTGAAAGAGAAAACAGTCCGCCCTCCGAAGCTTTATGATCTGACCACCCTTCAGAGGGAAGCTAACAGAATGTTTGGCTATACCGCACAGCAGACATTGGATGCAGTGCAGGAGATGTATGAGCAGAAGCTTGTCACTTATCCGAGAACAGACAGCCAGTATCTGACAGATGAGATGGGAGAAAGCACAGAAACTCTGATTCAGATGTTACTTGGGGAAATGCCTTATGCTGAAAGCCTGGAATATCAACCGGACGTGAGTAAGGTATTAAATTCAAAGAAAGTATCTGATCACCATGCAATTATCCCGACCATGGAAGTAGCAAAGGCAGATATAGGTAAACTGAAAGAGCGAAACCGCAAGATTTTGTATCTGATCAGTGCCAGGGTACTGACAGCAACTGCAGATCCTTATATTTATGAAAGCCATAAAAGCCAGATTACCTGTAATTATCATACGTTTTATCTCACGGCAAAGAAAACAAAGCAGGAAGGATTCAAGGCAATCGAAAATAAAATGAAACAGTTCTTTGGCGTAAAGAGTGAGAAAGAAGAGCCGGAGCTGGATATCTGGGCAGGTAAGCATTACGGTCCTTGTGATTCTTTTGTATCGGAGCATTTTACACAGCCACCGAAACAGTACACAGAAGATACCCTGCTTTCTGCGATGGAACGTGCTGGGAATGAAGAACTGACCGAAGATACGGAAAAGAAAGGACTTGGTACTCCGGCAACAAGGGCAGCAATCATTGAAAAACTGATTCAGTCTGGTTTTGTGAAAAGGGAAAAGAAAAATCTGGTGCCGACAGATGATGGCAATGTACTGATTACGGTTTTGCCGGATGAGATTAAATCTCCGAAGATGACAGCAGAGTGGGAAATGGCATTGAATCACATTGCCCAGAATACAGAGACAGCAGATGAATTCCTAAATGGGATTACAGAGCTGATGCAGGAACTGGTTGCCAGATATCAGGCTATTTCAGAAGAAAAGAAAGAGCAGTTTCAGGGAAAAGCAAAAGGGGAAGTCATTGGCAAATGTCCCCGATGTGGAGCTGATGTCAGGGAAGGAAAAGTAAACTTTTACTGTTCCGACCGGAACTGTGCTTTTACCTTATGGAAGAATGATAAATTCCTTGCAAGCCAGGGGAAAAAGATGGATAAGGCGGCAGCAAAGAAGTTCCTGTCTAAAGGAAAAATCCATTATAAGGATCTGGTATCCAGAAAAACAGGGAGACAGTATGAAGCAACTGTGGAAATGATTGATCCCGGCGAGGGAAATGTGCAGTTCAATCTGATTTTCCCATAACGATAAGTAATGTATTGCAGGCAGTCTAAGGACTGTCTGTTTTCATACAAATATTATGAAAGAGAGGACCTTAGCATGAAGAAAAAAGGTAATTTTAGGAAAGTAGTATCTGGATTGCTGGCAGGCATGACAATGCTTAGTACAGTGTTGTCTCCGATGACTGCATATGCAGCGGAGATCCAGCCAGAGGAAAAACCGCCACTTTATGAGGAAGTGAAAGACCTTCTGGATGAAGAGGAGGTGGTGACTGCCAAAGATTATGAACTTGAAACAGGCAGTGTATTTGATGTGAAATCAGACTACACAGGACTGGAAATCAAGGATGATGAAAAGGTTAAAGTCACATTTGAGGAAGCAAAGAACGACAAGAATGAGGATTTTACGACAGATCATGTGGACACTTACAAAGCGGTCTATTATGTGGAACCGGTAAATCAGGAGCATCCGAAGTATCAGATCAGCCGAAAGCTGATTGTGCGTGAGAAAGAAACAGAAGTGCAGACAGAAACTGCAGGGAGCGAAGCAGTAACCGAATCTGAAACAGCTGGCAGTGAACAGCAGACAGAAGAAGCGGAGGATTCAGAATCAGACTCGGAAATTACCGATATTGATGCTGATGAATTTGATGATTTAGTAGAGCAGGCACAGAATCAGGATACCTATGATGAAGAATCCGGGTTAGAGCTTCACGATGTTTTGGAACAGGCAGGAGACGAAGGTGTGGATCTTGATTCTATGGAAGAGGGAGAGATTGCAACATTTGAAGCAGTTTTGGCTTATTCAGCAAGAAGTACACAGCAGGTAACAATCGAAAAAGGACCTCTGTATAGATATGCAGATTATAATCTTGGAACCTATCTGACAGAGCCGTACTATATCAGCTACGGAAGCGTCAGAGCAACTGCGTATTGTGTACAGCCGGCAAAACCAGGACCAGGATCTGGAAATTATACAATCACAAAGATCGGGGACAATCAGGCGTTAGCAAAAGTGTGTTATTACGGTACAGATGCCGCAGGAAGCGAAAGTTTTTTTGCGAATAAACACACGGATTTTTCAGAAGGAAAAAGATTCATCATTATTCACATGGCTGCATCTTATGCCAATGGAAGCAGTGATGCATTCTATGGAACAAATGCTACAGGCGAGGCTTTGGCAAAAGAACTCTATAATTATTGTGCAAATAAGCCGGAAATACCAGATGTAGCGATGTCATTTTCCAAACCGAATGTAAAAGCTTATGTAGATGGAAATGTTCAGAGAACGGAGAACATTAAGTTCAATGCATCTTCCCAGCAGAAAATCACAATGGACTTACCAAAGGGAGTGAAGCTTTATAATGTATCTACTGGAAATGTAAGTGCGGCAGGTGCAAGCGTAACAATTGGAGGCGGAACCACGTTTTATCTTTCAGCTCCTCTGACACAGACAAGAGATGTAAGTGCTACTTTTTCTGCAAAAATGAAGGGAAGTATTACAAAAGATTATTCAGCATATAAACTGACTACGAATGCAAGTGTTCAGGATCTGGCATTTGTGTTTGGAGAAGGTGTCGCTGATGAAAAATATGTAAGCTTAAAGGTGTCCTGGATTGAACAGGCTACGATCGAAATCGTAAAGAAAGACGATACAGCGGATGTTAATCTTGCAGGTGCAGTGTTCGGTGTATACAGCGATGAGGCTTGTACAAAGCTGATCATTCAGATGCCGGCAACAGATAAGAATGGAAAATCTTCTGTTACGATCATCAAGACACAGGATACTGTTTATCTGAAAGAGATCACCGCACCACAGGGATATGTGGTAAATGCAACGGCAACAAATGTAAAACTGGTAGCAAGTAAAACCTCATCGGTAACTGTGGAAAATAAGGAACAGCTGGCAGAGCTTACCATTTACAAAGAAGGACAGGTTCTTACCGGAGCAGATGTCAGTGAAAATGGAACGGTATTCCAGTATGAAAACCGCAGACAGAAAAATGCAGTGTATAACGTGTATGCCGGGGCAGATATCGTAACTGCTTATGGCACAAAAGTGTACAGCAAAGGTGACCTGGTAAAAGATAATCTGACTACGGGAGAGAATGGTTCTGTTACACTGAAGAACCTGCATCTTGGAAGCTATGTGGTGAAAGAAGCAAAAGCACCGGACAATTTCTATAACGGCAGCGAAGAAAAGCCAGTGACTCTGACTTATGCCGGACAGAATAAAGAAGTTGTATTTGCAGATGTGACTTTTAACAACGAAAGACAGAAAGCAGATGTTTCCGTAGTAAAACAGGATAAAGATACAAAGAAACCACTGAATGGCGGTATTTTTGCTCTGTATGCATCCGATGATATTAGAAATGCAGACGGAACCGTTGTTGTGAAAAAAGGAACACTGATTGAGAAAGCAACTACTGGAGCAGATGGAACTGCAAAATTCACAGCAGATCTTCCGATTGGATATTCCTATTCCGTAAAAGAAGATCAGGCGCCGGAAGGCTATGTAAGAAATACAGAAGATGTGTATACGTTCAAGTTTTCTTACACCAATGATAAAGAAGCAACCGTATTATTTGCCCATACCTTCAGCAATGACCGTGTGACAGCAAAGATCAATTTATTCAAAGTTGATAAAGAAACAGGAAAAGCAGTACCACAGGGAGATGCCACACTGAAAGGTGCGGTTTATGGTCTGTATGCCCGTGAAGATATCGTGCATCCGGACGGAGCAACTGGAACTATTTATAAAGCAGGAGAACAGGTAGCATCTCTTACAACAGATGACAAAGGACAGTCTTCTGTAAAAGGTTTATATCTTGGCAAATATTATGTCAAAGAGATCACACCGCCGACCGGATACCTGGCAGATACAGAAGAGCATGATCTTGTGTGCAGTTATGAAGGAGATATGACAGCAGAAGTAAAAAGAGAGTGCACTTCCAGTGAGCAGGTCATCAAACAGCCATTTCAGATCATCAAAGCAGCCAACAATGGAAAGACCGATGCAGATCTGTTATCCGGAGCCGGATTTACAGTTTATCTGAAATCTTCCCTTACAAAGAAAGCAGATGGAAGCTATGATTTTGATTCTGCCAAACCAGTAGTGAGTGGAGAAAATGGAGCAACTGAGATTTTCACAGATGAAAAAGGGTATGCCTGCAGTATTCCATTACCATTTGGAAGCTATATCGTGCGTGAAACTACAACACCGCACAATTACAAGCCAGTCGATGATTTTGAAGTGAATATCACAGAACATCATCCAAACGAGCCACAGATCTGGCGAGTGCTTCTGGATGAAGAGTTTAAGGCAAAACTGAAAATCGTGAAAAAAGACGATGAAACAAAGAAATCTGTATTGATTGCCGGGACAGAATTTAAGGTATATGACCTGGACAACAAGAAGTATGTGGAGCAGGTAACAACTTACCCAGTGACAACTACTCACAAGTCCTATTTTACGGACAGCCAGGGATATCTGATCATGCCGAAGAATCTGAAGATCGGACATTACCGGATTGAGGAAGTCAACGCACCGGAAGGGTACACAATCAATAAGAACTATGTAGAGATTGCGGTGGATGCAAATACAGCATACCAGATGGATTCTGAGAGCGGAGATGCCATTATTACGGTAGACTACGAGAACCATCCGGTAAAAGGAAAGCTGACGATCTATAAAAAAGGTGAGATGCTGACCGGATTTAAAAAGGATTTTGTTTATGAAGAAAGATACCTGAAGGGTGCATCATTTCATGTCTATGCAGCTGAAAATATCTATACACCGGATTATCAGAAAGATGAAAACGGAAACAGACAGCTGATCTATGCAAAAGATGCACTGGTAACAACGGTAACGACCGGGGAAGACGGAAAAGCAGTTGCTGATAACCTGCCGCTTGGTTCTTACTATGTGGTAGAAAAGACTGCACCGGAAGGATTCGTCCTGAACCATGACAGATCGGATGTCTCATTTGTCTATGCGGATCAGGATACACCTGTGATCGAACAGGAAGTGATGGTTGGCGATGACCGCCAGAAAGTTGCAATCCAGGTAGAAAAACAGGATGCAGAAAATGGTGCAACCGTAGCAGGAGCTGTCTTTGGCATCTATAACACAGAAGATCTGAAGAATGAGAAAGGTGAGATCATTGTAAAGGCAGATACACTTCTGCAGGAAATGACTTCTGATAACGATGGTCTTGCAGCATGTACGCTGGATCTGCCGCTTGGACAGTATTATGTGAAAGAGTTAAAAGCACCGGCGGGATTTGTATCCTCTGATGAAGTTCTGAATCTGGATGCTTCTTACCAGGGGCAGGATGTGAAGACAGTAAAACTGAAAACAGTGAAAAAGAACCAGCCGACAACAGTTGAAATCACAAAATCTGATGTAACAACAGGTGTGGAACTGGATGGGGCAAAACTCACCGTTCTTGATAAAGAAGGAAATGTTGTGGATCAGTGGACTTCTGTAAAAGATCAGCCACATGTGATCAAACGACTGACTGTGGGTAAAGAATACACCCTTCGAGAGGAAATGGCACCGTATGGATATCTGAAAGCGACGGATGTGAAGTTCACACTGGAAGATACTGCCGAGATTCAGAAAGTAGAGATGAAAGATGAAGTTCCAACAGGACTTCTGATCATCAACAAAAATGGAGAGTTTCTGGATAAGGTGACACTTTTGGATCATGTAAAAGGTACCGTGGAGCATCTTTTTGAGTATGTAACCGGAAGCCTTTCAGATGTGGCTTTCGATGTATTTGCTGCGGAAGATATCAAAGCGGCAGATGGTGTCAGTGAAGATTATTTCAAAGCAGATGAAAAAGTAGGAACCATTACCACAGATTCCAATGGTATTGCACAGATGGGAGATCTCCCGGCTGGAAAATACTATGTGAAGGAAGTAAAAACAGCTCACGGTTATGTGCTGGACAAAGAGTCGAGATATGTTGACCTTTCCTACCGTGATCAGGACACACCAGTCATCACTTATGATGAGAAATGGCAGAATGCCCGTCAGAAAGTAAAGGTTACGGTTCTGAAGAAAGAAAAAGATACAGAACGTGTTCTTGCAGGTGGTGTCTTTGGTCTTTATACCAGTGAAGATATCAAAAATGCAAAGGGCGAGGTACTCCTTGAGAAAGACAGTCTGATCGAGCAGCGGGTAACGGATGAAAAAGGACAGATTACTTTTACGGCAGATCTTCCGGTAGACGGAAAATACTATGTGAAAGAAATCTTTGCGCCGGACGGATTTGTTACAACAGAAGAAGTACAGGAATTTACCTTTGAATATGCCGGAGAAGACCAGGCAGAAGTAAGCTACGACTTTACTTTTGAAAATCAGCCAACCACAGTGGAGCTGTCCAAAACAGACCTGACAACAGGTAAAGAACTTCCAGGTGCACACCTGAAAGTAACGGATTCAGATGGCAATACAGTAGATGAATGGACTTCTACGGAAGAATCCCATGTGATCAAAGAACTGGTTGTTGGTAAGAAATACACCATGACAGAGACAAAACCGGCAGATGGATATGTCACTGCAGAAAGTATTACTTTCACAGTAGAGAATACAGCAGAGGTTCAGAAGCATGAGATGAAAGATGATGTGACAAAAGTAGAGATCAGTAAGACTGATATCACAGGAGAAACTGAGATTCCAGGTGCGAAACTGACGATTCTCGATGAGGATGATCAGGTAGTAGAGAGCTGGACTTCCACAGAGGAAGCACACTATATCGAAAAACTTCCAATCGGTAAATATACCTTACGTGAAGAGCAGGCACCGAAAGGATATCTTCTGACATCGGATGTTAGTTTTGAAGTAAAGGATACTGGAGAGATCCAGAAAGTAGCTATGAAAGATGACACTGCCAAGGGAAAAGTGATTCTCAATAAGACAGATAAATCATCAGGAGAACCGCTGAAAGGGGTAGAATTTGAACTCCGTGACAGCAAAGGAAAGGTACTGGAAACCTTAAAGACAGACGCTGCCGGTCATGCAGAAAGTAAGCTGTATGAGATTGCCACATTTAAGAACGGCAAATATGATACAGCAATCAAGTATTATCTGGTGGAAACAAAAACACTGGACGGATACACACTGGATCAGACCAAGCATGAAGTGACATTTGCCTATGCAGATGACAGTACACCGGTTGTAGAAGTTACCTTTAATCTGACAAATGAGAAACCGGAAGTTCCAGAAACACCGAACACACCGGATATACCACAGTCCCATGAAGAGACAAAGGTATCAAACGCACCGAAAACAGGTGACAGCACGAATATCTGGCTGCCAATCTTGCTTCTTGTAATCTCCACAGGAGGTATGGCAGGACTTTATATCAGCAGGAAAAGGAAATAAGGAAATTAAAACCAACGGTTATGATTGGGAGCTTCTATGTGAGGCTCCCTTTTTCATACAAAAAAATCACAGAAAGGAACAGAAAACTATGATGAAAGCAATGGAAAAAAGACAGGAAGCACGAAAAAACCAGGAGAAAACAGTAAAGAGAATGATGGCTTATCAGAAGAAAGCCGAGCAGATGGTCAGCAGAAAAAGAATGAACCATCACATGATCAGAAAGGGGTAAAAGCGTATGATGAACAGAAAAGAATTTTATGAATATGTCAAAGACAATGTAAAGGAGTATCTGCCAGAGTCTTATAAGGACGCAGAAATTAAACTTCAGGAAGTAGAAAAAAACAACGGTTTGAAGTTGACAGGTATTACGATTCCAAACGGAGATCAGAGAATCGTACCGACAGTCTATCTGGATTCCCTCTACCAGGAATATATCCATGGAAAAGATGTAGACTCTTGTGTTGGCGATGTGGCTGATATGCGTATTGAGGCACAGGGAAAAGCAGAATTTTTTGATATGGGAGTTCCAGATATTCTGGATTATGAAAAGATGAAGGACAAATTACAGATGAGAATTTGTGATAAGGAATGGAATACCGATCTTCTTGCAGATAAAGTAGTCACAGAACACGGAGATTTTGCAGCTTATTATGCAGTAAATCTGGAGGAAAATGGAGAAGGGATCAGCAGTATTCCGGTAACTGTTTCTCTGATGAACGAGTGGGGAGTATCTGCCGAACAGATTCAAGCGAATGCGATGGTGGCAGACCGAAAACGTGGTGTCACACTTATGGATATGAATGAGATTATCAAATCTATGATTTTTGGTGAAGAACCAGAAAACCTGCTGAATGAAAAAATGGATATGGAAGCCATGGAAAACCCAATGTTCTGTCTGACAAACAAAGCTAAGATGAATGGAGCTTCCCTGTTACTGCAGGAAGATATTCGTAAACAGATTGGGGAATGCCTGGGAAGTGATTACTTTGTCATCCCATCTTCCATTCATGAAGTGCTGATTCTTCCTGATAACGGCATTTTTCAGGTTCCGGAATTAAATGCGATGGTACAGGAAGTCAATGAGACACAGGTGGAAAGACAGGAACAGCTTTCGGATAAGGTTCAGTTCTGTGATAAAAAGACCGCAGTAATGGAAAATGCTGAGCGTAGGGAAGCTCGTTTGGAGAAAGAAAAAGCAGCCGAAAAAGTGGAAGTAAAAGGTGGAATCCATGGAAGACTGGAAAAAGCCAAGGCAGAGATCAAGGCAAAAGAGGCAGACAAAGTGCCAAAGAATAAGTCAAAAGATCTTGCCGCAGCATTATAAAGAGAAACAACGATGATTTTAAGGGGACTGTACTAAGCAGTCCCTGATTTTATGAAAAGGAGTAGCACATGGCAAATAAATTATATGCAATGGAACAGCTGACGGAAGAGGTGGCAAAAGATGTAGCTGCCAGTCCGCAGGAATGGATGCGGTTCCTAAACACTTCATCCAGACTGTACAAATATACTTTTCCAGAACAGCTTTTAATTTATGCACAGCGACCGGAAGCAACTGCCGCAGCATCCATGGAAATCTGGAATCAGAAGATGTACCGCTGGATCAAAAAGGGATCCAAGGGGATTGCCTTGATTGACAATACTTCCGGACCAAAAACAAAACTTCGGTATGTATTTGATGTGCAGGACACTTATAAAGTGCGGAATCTGGGAAAAGATCCACAGTTATGGAATCTTCCAATGGAAGGTGAACAACTGGTTGCAGATTATCTGCAGGAGCAGTTATCACTGGAAGATACAGAAGGAGGGCTTGCTGAAAGTCTGCATCAGGCAGCGAAGGAGAGTATGCAGGAATGGCTTCCAGATGCATTGGAAGAACTGAGACTGGATGTGACAGGGACATTTTTGGAAGAACTGGACGAACAGAATCAGGAAGTAGAATTCCGGGAACTGATGACCAATAGTGTCTGGTATGTATTACTAAACAGGTGTGGACTGGATGTACAGGAATATCTGGATGCAGAGGATTTTCGGCATATTACGGACTTCAATCAGCTGAAAGTATTAGGACATCTGGGAAGTGCAGTCAACGAGATCAGCAGACCAGTTCTGATGCAGATTGGACGATATGTTCTGAATGATCTGGAAAATGACCTGAAAACGGTTGCAAAAGAAAAAGAAGTAGCATATAATGAATTTAACACGTTAATTCGTGAAAGCAATACAGATAACACAGAAGATAGAGAAGAAAAAAAGGAGGAAACAGACTATGAGAGAGATCAGTTACAGCCAGAACGGAGAGTATCAGATTCCAGATATCAGCCTGGAAGAGACGAGAGGAACCATCGGCAAGTACGGAATGATGCGGAAAGAGTATCTGAGAAATCACAAGGTAGCCAGGTTCAACATTCTGACACTGCAGAACCGTCTGGACAGTCATCTGATGGAGATCGACAGCCAGGCAAGACAGAGAGTAGACGACCTGATGAACGAACTTCTGGAGAAAGATCCGGCACCGGACAAAATGGCAGACGGGATGGCATGGACCAGACACATGAACCAGATCAAGGCACAGGCAGAGGAGCTGGTGATTCAGGAGATTATTTACAGTTAAGTCTGTTCCCAACAGAAGAGGAACAGTTAGGAGAAATAAGGAAAGCGGCAGCTGCATTGGAACAGCCAGCCGCTTTTCTTATTTCCGATGAAGTGGTAAATGATATTCTCCGCACGGGAAGCGGACAGAAAAATACACTGTTTCATATTACAGCAAGACTGATTGAAGGTCTGGATAATGAAGAAATGCGGAGTTTTCTGAAAGATGAATATGGAACTGGTGGCAAAGGATTTACCATAGATGGTCAGAAAATCAGTATCTGGTATGACAATGATGGTATCCGTATCCGGCGAGGGGACTCTGCCAGAAGAAACTTTGACCGCATGGTTACGTGGGAAGAAGCAGCGAACAGAATTCGGGATATGTATGAGGATGGAAATTACGTGGATAATTTGATTTCCAATAATGCCATTGAACAGGAGCAGGAAGAAATGACCAATCTTCTTGCACTTCATTTTCGGGATACTTGCAGAAACTGGGAAAAGAAACAATCATATTCAGACTGGCAGGATGTAGTGAGTGGAGCATGGACAGATCAAGAGGAAGCAGATGCGATTGTCTATCGTTTTGAATGGCTGCAGAAATATATGGATGAGAATCCGGGAGATTATCACCGCTGGGAGATTCAGCATAATCCGGAATATTTCCAACGCTTTCAGGATCTTCAGAGGGAGCGTTCCTGGGTAGACCAGAAATTTACGGTCGAACGTCCGGCACTATCCTTTATCACACAGGATGAAATTGACGCAGTGTTAAGAAGAGGCGGCATTACTGCAGGAGGACGTAACCGAATCTATGAGTATTTCATGGAACATCATGATATGAAAGATGCAGCTGAGTTCCTGAAAAATGAGTATGGAACAGGTGGTTCCTCACCCGGAATACCAGGAGCAGATGCTTCCGACGCATCCCATGATGCAAAAGGATTAAAACTTGCAAAAGGGAAAATTGGCAGTCCAGAGGTAGAAGTTTTATTAAAGTGGAACAAGGTTGCAGAACGTGTTCGCCAGTTAATCCGCACAGATGATTATTTGTCACCGGAAGAAATGGAAAAGTACGAAGAACGACAGGAAGCACAAAGACTGGCAGATTTGGAAGAAGCACAGCAGATGTTAGGAGAACAGCTGGAGCAGGATACTTTGACAGCGGAAGATATAACTGATTTGCGATTAGTTGATTCAGAATATATGTCTGGTACCAGAACAAAAATCCACGATTTTGATTGCAAAGTTAAGGGAGAAGCGAATCGACTTCAATACACATTAGAATATCATGATGATGGAGAAGGTTTCACGATTCATACGGAAAAAGATGATATTTGGAATCGAATGTCAACACAAGAATTGGAACGTCTGGATGTAAAACTCGGACAAGAAGTACTTTATTATCATTATCACAACAAAACTGTAAATGCGGATACTTTAGATGAATTACGGGAAATCAGGGAAGAAATTATGGAGGAAGAGTCCTTGTATTTTACTGCTATTTCTCAACGTGTGTGGACAGATTATGATAAAAAAGAAAAAGAATTATCTGGAGAAGTTGAGGTATCGGAAGAAAAAGAATCTTTGGAAGAGATTAACGGAATATCAGAAACGATTCCAGCAACGAACTTCCGCATCACAGATGATGAGCTTGGACAGGGTACAGCAAAAGAAAAGTTCCGTGCCAATATCATGGCTATCCAGTTGTTAAAGAAATGTGAGGATGAGAATCGCAATGCAACACCGGAAGAACAGGAAATCTTATCCAGGTACGTTGGCTGGGGAGGTCTTGCAGATGCATTTGATGAGACAAAATCTGCATGGGAGACAGAATATCTGGAATTAAAGACCGTCCTTACACCGGAAGAATATGCTGCAGCCAGAGCTTCCACATTAAATGCTCATTATACACAGCCGATTGTGATTGAAAGTATGTATCAGGTGTTGGAGAATCTGGGATTTACAAAGGGAAATATCCTGGAGCCATCTATGGGAGTCGGGAACTTCTTTGGAAAGCTTCCAGAGAATCTAAACCAGTCCAAACTCTATGGAGTGGAACTGGACAGCATCAGTGGCAGAATTGCTAAACTTCTCTATCCAGATGCCAATATCCAGATCAAAGGCTTTGAGAAGACGGATTATCCCAATGATTTCTTTGACGTGGCAATCGGAAATGTGCCATTCGGTGCATATAAGGTCAATGACCGTCAGTATGACCGCTACAATTTTATGATTCATGATTACTTTCTTGCCAAGACTATAGATCAGTTACGTCCAGGTGGTGTAGCTGCGTTGATCACAACAAAGGGAACTATGGACAAGGCATCACCGGAAGTCCGGAAATATTTGGCAGAGCGTGCAGACTTGCTGGGGGCAATCCGACTGCCGAACACAGCTTTTAAGGCAAATGCAGGAACAGAAGTCAGTGCTGATATTTTGTTTTTCCAGAAGCGTGAGAGTTTCACAAAAGAGATGCCAGACTGGGTGAATTTGGAGAGTGATGCAAATGGGATTACCATTAACAAGTATTTTGTTCAGCATCCGGGATTGATTCTTGGTGAGATGAAAGAAGTGTCCGGTCCGTATGGTATGGAAACAACCTGTGCTCCAATGGAAGGAGCTGATCTGGAATTACAGTTACAAGAAGCTGTAAAACACATCAAGGGAAGCATGGTAGCGGCAGTAGATATAGAGGCAGAACTGGATGAGATGCCAGAGAGTATTCCGGCAGATCCGAATGTTCGAAATTACAGCTATACGGTGGTAGATGATCAGGTATATTACCGTGTCAATTCTTTGATGAATCAGGTGAAAATGCCTGCAGCCACTGCAGAACGTGTAAAAGGCATGGTTGCAATCCGTGATACCGTTCGTGAACTGATCGCCATGCAGATGGAAGAATTTGTCACAGACGAAGAAATCCAGAAACAGCAGAAAAAACTGAATCAGGTGTATGATACCTACACAGCAAAGTATGGAGTTATTGGAAGTAATGCTAACAAACGTGCATTTTCTGATGACTCTTCTTATTGTCTGCTGTGTTCCCTGGAAGACTTGAATGAAGATGGAACATTGAAGCGGAAAGCGGACATGTTTACCAAACGAACCATTAAAAAGGCGGTCGCTGTGACAAGTGTGGAGACAGCCACAGAAGCACTTGCTTTGTCCCTAAATGAAAAGGCTAAAGTAGATCTCCCATATATGGCACAGTTGACCGGAAAGACCGAAGAGAAAATCACAGAAGAGCTGGTTGGAGTTATCTTCAAAAATCCACTGACAGACCAGTGGGAAAGTGGAGATGAATATCTGTCCGGAAATGTTAGGGATAAATTAAATACAGCGAGAACTTTTGCAGAGAATCATCCAGAATTCACACCGAATGTCCGTGCATTGGAGGCAGTTCAGCCGAGAGATCTGGAAGCATCGGAGATTGAAGTGCGTATTGGAGCCACCTGGATTGAACCTTCGGATTATCAGGAGTTTATGGTGGAACTGCTTCATACGCCGAGGTATCTTGCGCAGAAGGAAATACAGGTAAAATTCTCTGAGATAAATGGTGAGTGGAGGATTACAGGAAAGAACGCCGACAGTCCAAGAAATGCGTTTGCCTATGCAACGTATGGAACGGAGAGAGCAAATGCCTACCGGATTCTGGAAGATACCTTGAATCTAAAAGATGTTAGAATCTATGATAAAGTCGTAAATGACAATGGGGATGAAGTGCGAGTTTTGAATAAAAAAGAAACTATGTTGGCATCACAAAAGCAGGATGCTTTGAAGGCTGCATTCCAAGATTGGATTTTTAAGGATCAGCAGAGGAGAGAAAGACTGGTAAGCGTGTACAATGAACGTTTTAATAGTATCCGTCCCCGTGAGTACGATGGAAGTCATCTGACTTTCCCAGGAATGAATCCGGAAATAGAACTTCGATCGCATCAGAAAAATGCAGTCGCACATCAGCTATACGGTGATAATGTGCTTCTGGCACATGTAGTAGGAGCTGGGAAGACTTACGAAATGGTAGCGGCGGCAATGGAGAGCAAACGTCTGGGATTATCTCAGAAAAACCTCTTTGTAGTTCCAAACCATTTGACGGAGCAGTGGGGAGCAGAATTCCTGCAGTTATATCCAGGGGCGAACATTCTGGTAGCAACGAAAAAGGATTTTGAACCGGCAAATCGAAAGAAGTTCTGTGCCAGAATCGCTATGGGAAATTACGATGCTGTTATTATTGGTCATTCCCAGTTTGAGCGTATTCCAATCTCTGATGAGAAACAGGAAGCCATGCTTCAGAGGCAGATTGATGATCTGGAAATGGCAATCCAGAGTGCAAGGTATGAACAGGATGGTGGACGTTATACCGTCAAACAGATTGAAAAGACAAGAAAAACATTGCAGACAAGGCTGGAGAAACTGAATCAGAAAGAGAAAAAAGATCAGGTAGTTACGTTTGAAGAACTGGGAGTGGATCATTTATATGTAGATGAAGCACACAGTTATAAAAACGCATTTCTTTATACAAAAATGAGAAATGTAGCCGGGATTGCACAGAATGAAGCACAGAAGTCGGCGGATATGTTTAATAAATGTCAGTATCTGGATGAGATTACCGGAGGAAAAGGCATTACCTTTGCTACGGGCACACCGATTAGCAACAGCATGACGGAATTATATGTTATGCAGAGGTATCTGCAGAACAGCAAATTACAAAATATGGGACTTGGACTGTTTGATTCCTGGGCCTCCACCTTTGGCGAGGTAGTCACGAGCATTGAGCTTGCACCAGAAGGAACAGGCTACCGTGCAAAGTCAAGATTTGCAAGATTTTATAATATTCCGGAACTGATGAATATGTTTAAGGAGATTGCAGATATCAAGACTTCCGATCAGTTAAAGCTTCCTGTGCCAGAGGCGGAATATGAAACAGTGGTGCTGAAACCAACGGAACAGCAGAAAGAAATCGTAGAAAGTCTGGGGGAACGTGCAGAAGTTGTCAGAAACGGAGGGGTAGATGCTTCGGTTGATAATATGCTGAAAATTACCAACGATGGAAGAAAATTGGCATTGGATCAGCGTTTGGTGAACGAATTATTGCCAGATAATCCAGAAAGCAAAATATCAGTCTGTGCAGAGAAAAGTTATGAGATCTGGAAAGGCACGGCAGCACAGAAATCTGCACAATTGATTTTCTGTGACTTGAGTACCCCGAAAGGCGATGGCAGCTTCAATGTTTATGATGACTTGAAGCAGAAATTGATGGAAAAAGGTGTACCGGAAAAAGAGATTGCTTTTATTCATGATGCAAATACAGAAGCAAAGAAGACGGAGCTGTTTGGAAAAGTGAAATCCGGGCAGGTTCGTTTTTTGATTGGCTCAACAGCAAAGATGGGTGCCGGGACCAATGTGCAGGATCGTCTGATTGCGTTGCATCATCTGGATATTGGTTGGAAACCATCTGACTTGGAACAGAGAGAAGGGCGTATTATCCGCCAGGGAAATCATAATAAAAAGGTTCATATCTTCCGATATGTAACAGAATCCACATTTGACAGCTACATGTGGCAGTTGATTGAGAACAAGCAGAAATTCATTTCTCAGATTATGACCAGTAAAGCACCTGTGCGAAGCTGTGAAGATGTGGACGAAGCGGCACTTTCCTATGCAGAGGTCAAAGCTCTTGCAACCGGAAATCCAGCAGTAAAAGAGAAGATGGCATTGGATGTTGATGTGGCAAAATTAAAACTTTTAAAAGCCAACCACATGAATAACCAGTACCGCCTGGAAGATGATATTGCAAGGAATTTTCCACAACAGATTGCAAAACTGACAGAAATCATTGACAGCTACAAGGCAGACATCGCTCATTATTCTGAGCATAAAAGCACAGATCCAGAGCAGTTTACTATGGAGATTGGTGGCAAAGTGTTCACAGAAAAGAAAGAGGCAGGAGCAGCACTTCTGGCGGTATGTAAAGATATTAAAACTGTAGATGCTGCGATGGATATCGGAAACTATCAGGGATTCAATATGAGGATTCAGTTTGATGGATGGAGTAAAGAATTTATATTATCTGTCAAACATGAGGCTGTCTCGAAAGTTCATCTTGGAGCAGATGCACTTGGAAATATTACCCGTATCAACAATCTGTTGGACAGTTATCCAGAGAAGCTTTCAGAAGCACAACAAAGATTGGAAACAGTGTATGAACAGATGGCAAATGCGAAAGAAGAAGTGGGAAAGCCATTTCCAAAAGAAGAGGAGTTGAACCAGAAACTGGAGCGACTGTCAGAGCTAAATGCATTGCTCAATATGGATGAACGGGAAGATGCAGAAGCAGAAGTATCTGAATCAGATGAGAAAGAAGAAAGACCGGCACGTGGTTCTATCCATGAAAAACTGCAGATTTGTAAAGAAAAGAGTCAGCGGGAAAGTGAAACTGGCAAGGATAACAGAAAACGGGACTTTGGTCTGGAATAAGAAAACAAGGAAGATGGCATAATCTGACAGAAAATATGTTCTGTGGGTTATGCCATTTTTCAGAATACAGGAGGAACTTATATGGCAAGAAACAGGATAATAGGTAGAGAAACGCAGAAAATGCAGGAATATACGCAGGAACAGATCAATCAGGCAGAGAGTAGAGGTATAGAAATATCAACAGATGTAAAAGGACAGCTTTTTGAATATGCGAATCTGATCGGCGAGAAAGAGAAAGTTAGGGCTTTGGTAAGAAATCTGGCAGATGCAGTGAGCCAGGCAGATTCAGAAGGTGTAGAGGATTTGCTGGATGACGCAAGAATGGATATTCAGGAACTGCCAGATCCAACCATAGGTAAGCTGGAATTACGTGACTATGGATATATGGAAGAAGATATGGTGCCACTTAGAAAAGAAGCAGCTTTGGATTATCACAGAATGGGTTCTAAGATTTATTGTCTTGGCAGTGCTGGCAGTAAAGGTGAATATGCGAGTAAAGAAATGATACAGGCACATGACGGTTTGTTTGGAATGGAATCGCAGATGTGGGAACGGATAAAAGATAACAACCTAGATTATGCAGAAGAAAATTTAGGAGCATTTCAGGAGCCTATGAGTGTCATTGAGCAGGAAGAAGCACTGAAATTATACGATGCAGGAGCAGATATCTATCTGATCACTAATTTTTCATCACCTATGTATGTCACAGAACGCATGGAAATTGAACGAGGACCGGAGCATTATCAGATGTCTATGACAGAACTGGAGCGTTTCCGTAACCTGGAATGGGAAATGCAGAAATATCCACAGATTCAATCTTTGAAAGAAGCAAATCTGTTGTTAGGAACAAGAAGGACATTTGGAATTTATCAGATTCGGGATGATTTACCGGGAGAAAACTATGCATTTATGAATATGAGTTTTATTGAAAGTCATGGTATGCAGATAAAAAAAGAAGATTATAAGCTGGTCTATGTTGGTGAATTATCAGGAAATATGTCACTGGATGATATTTTTGAAAAGTTCAACATTGACAGACCGGAAGACTTCCGTGGGCATTCCCTGTCTGTCAGTGATATCATAGTTCTGAATGACGGGAAAAAGGTAACTGCTCATTTTGTAGACAGTATCAGTTTTGAACAGCTGGATTCTTTCCTGAATCTGGAAGAACAGGTTCTTAGTGAACTGGCATATGAGGTAGGAGAACGATATTTTGCTATTCAGAGAACAGAAGAAGGATATGATTATTCCTTTTACGATGAAGATTTCCGCTTGATGGATGGTGGCATTTATGAGAATGATGAAATTTCTATTGAAGAAGCGGCGGAGGAACTTTTGGAAGACGAAGGCTGGACGGGAGAACGCATCCGTGGGGATTATGATCAGTTGATGGAAAAAGTAGAAGAAATGGATGAAGCTGTAATGGCAGAGATTCAGAAAAGCCAGGGCGAATATAAGCCATTGGCAAAGGTGGAGGAACTGGAAGAGGCCAATTATAACATGATTGATAATGTACTCAATAATATGCCGCCTAAGAAAGAAGCTTATCTGGAATATTATGCTGCAGAATGTGATGAAATTCATGATATGGGAGCTTATGAGAAAAGCACAGATGTGAAAGAAATCGCAGCAATCTATGAGAAGTACAGAGAAGATCCGGAAAACGCTTATAAAGGCAGTGGAATGGGGATTATTTATCGTGATCCGGAGGATAGCTTGTTTGATGAAACAGAACTGTTGATTGTAATGGGAACAACGATACACGGCGACTTCTTGGATAATGTGCGGTTTTTAAAAGATCAGCCGGTGGTGCGTGAAGGTTTGGAGAAGATTCATAAAGCATTGCCTGATTATAAATATATCCCGATTCAGGATGTGCGTGAGGCAATGTATCCGAAAAAAATGACAACAGAAGAACTGGCAGCAGCATTGGATGAGATTGCGGAAGACTTCGATCCGTATGACTATCGGGACCATGTAGAGCCAGGGCAGGATACCATACAGGAAGTCATGCTGGATCTGCAAAGTGGAAATGTTGGTTCTTATATTTCCTTTCTGAAGGATGTGATTGAAGAAGACTGTGAGCAGTCCGTGTGGGCAGGTGTTTTGCTGGAACGGCTGAAATCCTACGAACCAGATATATCCAAAGAAACAGAGCCGATGGTGTATGTGAATTACTGTGAAAAGCGAGAGCTGATGGAACCACGCTGTCAGAAGCTCTCAGATCTGGATTCCCGTACTGCACAGAAGGATAAGGAATGGTACGCAGACCGTAATCCGAGGACGGATGAGCCGATGGTAACAGCCCAGATGTTTTTTACTATATATTATGCGGAAAAAGGCGATAAAATGCTGCAACATTTCAAAGGGAAAATAGATATTGGAACAGGAAATGGCGGTATTTTAAGTCAGCTGAAACTCCAAAATGAACTGAAACTTACGGATGAAAGCTGGATTGGTTATCTGAAAAACAAGGGAAATGAAGAGTTTCAGAAGTGTATGGAAGATCTGACCGATATGCAGAACCATGTGCTGCCATATTTGCAGAGCTTTTGCAGTCTGGAAGAAAAAAGTGTGCAGGAAAAGCAGGAACGGCAGGTTGCAGAAAAGCAGGACAGCAGAGTAGAAGCGTCAAGGGCAGCGAATGTGACAAAAGGGGATAATGACAAAGCTGTGAAAAAGGTAGTTTCGAGTATGCAAACAGAAAAGAATAAAGCAACTACGAAGGCAAAGAAGCCATCTATTCATGAACGACTGGAAATCAATAAGAGAAAAATCCAAGAAAAGCAGGGAAAAGATGAGCTGGAGAGAGGAGCTGATCGGGATGTAAGAACGGTATAAATTTATAGAAAGGCACTTGGCTCCGTTTTGGACATAGCAAAAGTGCTGACAGTGACGAACGAAGATGTGCTGCCTGCTTATTTGCAGAGAGTATCTGATTTTGAAGACTGCCTACTTGCAACTTGTACGAAGGAGAATCAGTGTGATGCGATTGTGACAAGGAATAAAAAGGATTTTCTTTCCTTTTGGATTACACTGCTTTCTCCGGAAGAACTGCTGAATATTTATTCGTAAAAATATGTTTTTACAATCGGCAGCAGAAGGAAAGTTGAATGATAACTCCGATCCAGCATACTGCAAAATATAAAAATTTTATAACAAAGTGGAAAACCCTGCGTAGGATCAGAAATGTTCTCACAGGGTTTCATGTATCTAATAAAATATAGAAATTTAGCGGATTTCTGCTAGAATAAGAAAAACTGTTAAAAAAATATCGTATATAGATCAAAAAGACTATATATGGGCGACCTTTTAAAGCCGATTTATATAAAATAGAAGAAAAAAAGGTGGTCGATACCGTGGATATAAAAACAGCGGTCATATATCGTTTAAACGATCTGATTAATCAGAAAGATATCACAGTGAATGAGGCGGCGGTATGTTCTGGCGTTCCTCCTTCAACATTAAAGAATATTTTGTATGGTCAGAGTAAGAATGCTGGCGTAGTTACAATAAAAAAGATATGCGATGGATTGGATGTCACAATACAGGAATTTTTTGCTGATCCCATCTTTGCAGATTTGGAACCCGAACTATAGGAAGAGTAAATGCTCATAGGATTCAGATTCTGCAGGATGGATTTTTTATGAAAGAGGGTTAGAGGAAACTAACTTAGGAGGACATAGATGTATAAAATAGCAATTTGCGATGATGATAAAAATTACAGGGAGAAAATAGAGAAGGTTATAGAAACGGAAGGGATTCTTCCTAAGAGCGAGATACGGTTTTATGAATACGAGTCAGGAAAGGAACTACTGAAAAATGCTGATATTTTGCATGATTTGGTCTTTATGGATATGCGTATGCCCGGATTGGATGGGAATAAATCGGTACTGAAGCTGAGGGAATACAATAGGGCAGCGATATTGGTGTTCTGCTCCGGATACTTTGAACCGACTTCAGACAGCATCAATATTGGGCAGCCGTTCCGGTATATTATGAAAGACTTGCATGACAGAAGTCTAAAAAGGGAAATCCCTGCAATTTTATCAAAAGTAAAATTGCACTGTGGAGATTCTTCCGTGACGGTTACATCAGCGGGAAGAGTAATTCGTATCTATACGGAAGACATTTTATATATCTGTCTGGCGAAAAGGGGTTGCTCTATATACGTTGCTAGGCAGGGGGAGATAGATGAGATGCATTGTAAGGAATCTTTAGGCGATTTATATGAACGTCTGGCCGGAAGGGGATTTGAGTATGCACATAACAGTTATATTGTAAATCTGGCGAAAGTGGAAGGATTGGAAAAGAATGTGGCGCTGCTACAGATGGGAATCCAATTGAATGTTTCAAGGTCGAGAAAAGGTCAGTTTGCTGACGCTCTGATCATGTTTCTTGGGGAAAGGAACGGCATGGTATGATAGTAAGAGATTTTTTGATCTGCCTTCTTCAGATGTATCTGTTGGAAGATCTGGAAAAGAACATGCTTCCATACAGAAGAGAAAACTTTTGGGGAAAATTTCTCATATATTTTGTCGTAGCACTGATAATGCTCGGAATCAACCACTTGGAATCCTCAGTATTTAATATGGTAATGATTCCGGTAACGTATATGATTGTGTCAATGGTTGTGTTCCGGGGAAATATATGGAAGAAGCTGGTTATAGTATGCTGCTATTATGTGCTGGCAATTATTCCTGAATTTCTCTTTGCAACGCTTACGAATGCGTATGGCGTGACTGGTGCATCTGAGGGTTTTAGGACGGAAATAGAAAAAACATTAGCGCTACTACTAATGAGTACCATGACATTTCTGTTTATTAAATGCATTAATCAGGTAACGAGAAAAAGGAATTATCTGACGATTGAGAATAAAACTTTTACTGTGCTGCTCATGCTGCCAACCGCTACGATCATTATATTAGGATGTGTGTTTTATTCAAATATTTCTTTTGAAGGAATGAACAGGGTTATGGTTCCGGTAGGAGCTTCGCTGCTGCTATTGACGAATATCTTCATTTTCTCAGTGTTTGACCGGTTTGTAGAGAAATCAGAAGAAGTGAAGAAGATGGACCGGCTTTACCAGAAAAGCAGGGCGGAGATTGCTAATTTACAGTATATGAATAAGGTCAATGAGGATAACAGGGCATTCTTACACGATATAAATAAATTTATTTGTACAGTAGCCGGTTTGATGGAAGAAGGAGAAAATCAAGAGGTTAAGGAGATTATGGAACATTTAGGTGTCCGGATTCAGAGCCTTCAAAAAGGTGTGTATTGCGAACACCCGATCTTGAACAGCATCCTGTGCGAAAGGAAATTCCTTGCGGAATCTAAGAATATTTCCTATAAGATTACCCTGGGTAATGATCTCAGGCTGGACTTTCTGGAAGAACTGGATATGATCTCAATCGTAGGTAATCTTTTGGATAACGCACTGGAAGCGGCAGAAAAGACAAAAGATGGCCGATATGTGGAATGCAGGATGTATATGGGAAATGAGGAACATTTCCTTGTTATGGAATTTTGCAACGGGTATGTTGTTCCACTGTTAAAGGACAAGGACCGGTACATAAGCACCAAAAGAGATGCAGACAGTCACGGGATCGGACTGCATACGGTTGGAAAACTGGTTAAAAAGTATGCTGGAATTATGAGAGTGGAGGTCGGAGAACAGGAGTTCTCTGTTAAGCTGATCTTTACAATAAAATAAAGATGTGCAAAAATCGCCCAAAAAGTTACCGTTTTTGCCACGGTAATTGAAAAAAGGGCGATTTTTGTGTAAACTATCGGAAAAAAATGGAGGCATGTAACTATGAAAAAAACAATCAGAAAAAGCTTGGGTATCAAAGTACTTGGAGTTGTAAACTGTCTTGCACTCTGCCTGACGGCATATACGGCAAATCTGGCGTGCAACTGGCTGTACTATCAGGAAGAAGAGCCGGAAGAAGTTAAGAAAATGAGGAAATTCTAGTGTGGAAAAAAACTACCGGCTGGCTTTTTGAAGTGCAAAACAGGAACGGGATTCTTGAAGAGAAAGACCGCAGGCTGTATGAATATGCTTACGGCGTACTGCTGGGCAGGGTGGCGATATACCTTATCATTGTCATACTTGGCATTGTAACGGGGAATTGGCTGGAGATGCTAGTCTTTTTATTGCCCTTTACTGTTCTAAGGCAGTATGCCGGAGGGATTCATTTAGAAAAAGCAGGGAGCTGCATGGTTGTTTCCAGTATCCTTGTCCTTCTGTGCGGTCAGTATCTGGCGTCTGGTTCGGCTGTGATGTGGCAAATACGGATCATATGGCTTGCTGCAGTTGGAGTCATATTTGTTATGGCACCGGTGGATGCCAGCAGTAAGAAACTGGATGAGAAAGAAAAGAAAGTTTATGGTATGCGCGCGAGGGCAATTTTAATTATTGAATGCGCGATAGCAGGTGTTTTTTCTGTAACCGGATATTTCCTGGTCGTAAACGGGATTATGGTAGCGCATATTGTTTTGGCGTCCGGTTTAATATTGGGATGGATCAAAAATTTTTTTTTGACAAATAGTTAGAGTCAACTAATCCTGGATAGGAATAAGAAATGCTTGGGAAAAGCATATCAAAAAATGATAATAAACAGAATAAAAAAGAACATGATGCAAGAGGAACATAAAAGTGAATTTGAAGTTGATAAAAAATACAGAAAATATTAACAAAGAGAAAATAACTTTGTTTTGTCTGCCGTTTGCGGGGGGCGGCGCTTCTGCTTATAACCAGTGGGCGAAAAAGATGCAGGGAAAAGTAACGGTATGTCTGGTTCAGCTTCCGGGAAGGGAAGAACGGATCATGGAGAAGCCGTATATAGATATGCCGGTTATGTTAGATGATCTGGAAGAGGCAGTAAGAGAGGTTGTGGATGGACCGTATGCCTTATGGGGGCACAGTATGGGCGGTAAGATTGCCTATGAGCTGGAAAAGAGATTGGAAGCGGTCGGATATACAGCGAGCTGTCTGTTTATTTCCGGTAGCCGGATTCCCAGTATTCCGGAGCCGAATCCGATCTATCATCTTCCGGATGAAGAGTTTAAGAGGGAACTGGGAAGATTTGAGGGGACGCCAAAAGAGATACTGGAGAATCAGGAATTATTGGATTTCTTTCTGCCTATGCTGCGGGCAGATTTTACCATGGATGAAACATATTATGACAAGACGGGAATAGTACTGCATGCGCCTATCGCTGCATTTGGCGGAGAAAAGGATGGCGAAGCGGATGAGAGCGCAATCTGCGAATGGGGAAAGTATACGGATAATGATTTTGACTACCGAATATTTCCGGGAGGGCATTTTTATCTGCGGGATTACGAAGACGAAGTAATAAGTGAGGTTGAGAGACGGCTTCAGGGAATGATAAATGGAGGTTAAACGATGCGGGGAGAAGGAATTTCTGTCAGCAGACAAACTTCATATCCGTGAAAATGAGATACATATATGGTGCATCTGTTGGCCGGAAATGACAGATTTCTGGAAGAATCATGAATATATCCTGAGTGAGCAGGAGTCGGAGCAAGCCGGAAAGTTCCGCTTTCCTGAAGACAGGATGCGTTATATTGCCGGGAAACTTATCGTGCGAATTCTCTTGAAAAGATACTTAGATGTGGAAACAGTTGATTTTTCTGTCAATGAACTGGGTAAGCCTTATCATAAAGAAATCGCAGGAAAGCAGACAGTCAATTTTAATATTTCGCATTCGGGGGAATTCATACTGGAGGGATTCGCTGTCGGAATGGATATCGGAGTGGATGTGCAGGAAATGGCAGGATGCCCGGATTACAGGGAGATAGCCGGGAATTTCTATACGGCAGAAGAAGCGGAAGATGTAATAAATGAGGGACCGGAACTGTTTTTCCAGTATTGGGCGGCGAAAGAAGCGTATGTAAAAGCGATCGGTATTGGATTGGGAAGAGGAATGGATTTCTTCTCTGTCAGAAACGGGGAAATTACAGAAAAAGGCAGGAAAGGCCAGGGATGGCATTTGTATCCGGTAAAGATTGAGGGATATGCTGCGTATGTGGCGGCGCATAAGAAAGGAGACAAATCAAATGAGTTATAAGAAGGATATGAGCAAATACGAGCATTTGGAAGGATGGGAACGATGCGGCTTTGGAGAGCAGCTTGATAAGTGGGCGGAAAAATATGGAGAAAGAACTGCGGTCACGGACAGCGAAGACGAGATCAGTTATATGGAATTAAAGCAAAAAGCAGATTGTCTTGCGGCAGCTTTTCTGCGTAAAGGGATTTTAAAGGGAGACAAAGTGCTTGTGCAGCTTCCGAATAGGATTTCTTTTGTGATCGTGTTTTTTGCGCTTTCCAAGATTGGGGCGGTGCCAATCATGATGCTGCCGGCCCACAGGGAGGCAGAACTGGAAGGAATTATTGAACTGGCAAAGCCGGCCGCTTATATTGTGGTGGAGAAATATCTGGGATTTTCATATGTGCCGATGGCAAATGCGATGAAAGAGAAATATTCATGTATCCGGCATATATTTGTAGATAGCGAATCCGGAGATATCAGTGGAATGATTGCGGAAACGTGTGGAGAAAATGGAGCATTTCCGGCTGTGGATGGGTATGAAACGGCGGTGCTTTTGCTGTCCGGCGGGACGACAGGGGTTCCGAAACTGATTCCGCGCACCCATACGGATTATATGTATAATGCCCGCATGTCCGCGAAGAGATGTCGCTTGGATAGCAGTGACGTTTATCTGGCGTCTCTTCCGGTAGCTCATAATTTCCCATTATGCTGCCCGGGGCTTTTAGGCACGCTGGAAGTGGGAGGAAAAGTTGTGCTTGCGTCTGCGACCAGCCCGGATGATATCCTTGACGCAATTACAGAGGAAGGTGTCACGATAACGGCATTGGTTCCTGCTATGGTTACTGTGTGCATGGAAATGCTGGAATGGGATGAAGATTATGATATATCCAGCCTGCGGATTTTGCAGGTGGGCGGCGCAATGCTGGAAGATTCCCTTGCGGATAAGATCATTGAAGAATGGCCGTGTAAACTGATGCAGGTATTTGGTACGGCGGAGGGGCTACTGTCCTTTACTAGCCCGGAGGATGAAGGTTCCCTGATCGCAAGATGTCAGGGAACTCCGGTGTCTCCTGCGGATGAAGTGAAGATTGTGGATGAAGAAGATAAGGCCGTACCGGAAGGAGTTTTTGGGGAATTATTATCCAGAGGCCCGTATACGATTGATGGTTATTATATGGCGGAGGAAGCAAATAAAAAGAGCTTTACGCCGGACGGATTTTACCGGACGGGCGATAAAGCTATGTGGACGAAAGACAGAAGGTTACGTTTGGGCGGGAGAATCAAAGAGCAGATTAACCGCGCCGGAGAAAAGATCATGCCTTCAGAGATTGAAGCTTACCTTTGCAGGCATTCGAAAATCAAAGAGGCAGCCGTTGTCGGCGTTCCGGATGAAACCCTTGGAAACCGGATATGTGCATTCCTTGTGACCGATGATGAAGCCGGGATCGATTTGCAGGAAATCCACAGGTTCCTGCGGGAAATAGGCGTTGCGGCGTATAAAATGCCGGATCAGATAGAACGGGTAGAGACATGGCCGCTGACCAGCGTAGGAAAAATAGATAAGAAAGCATTAGAACGGATGGCGCAGGGAAAATAGAAGGAGACAGAATCATGGAATATATAGAGATAAAGGAACAGATCAAACAAAAGCTGCCGGTAGCCAGAGATTTGGGGGATTCCGAAAATCTGCTGGAGCTTGGGCTTTCATCCCTGACGATTATGCGTCTGGTAAACCAGTGGAGAAAACAGGGGGTTAAGGTTTCATTCGGTTCATTGATGGAAAATCCTACCCTTGAAGGCTGGTGGGCGCTGATCCAGCGCAGCATAAAGAAAAAAGCGGGCAAAAAACGGGCGCAAGAATCTAAGATAACGCCGGAAAAGGATATGAAACAGCCGTTTCCTTTAACAGACGTACAGTATGCATATTGGGTTGGCAGGGATGAAGAACAGGCTCTTGGAGGAATAGACTGTCATGCGTATTTAGAGTTTGATGGGGAAAATATAGATCCGGAGCGTCTGGAAAAAGCATGGAATGTGCTGCAGTATCATCATCCCATGTTGCGTGCCTGCTTTCTGGAAGATGGGACACAGAAAATCCTGGATAAGCCGTATTGTGAAAAAATAAAGGTTCATGATTTTTCCCGGATGTCATCTGAGGAAGCAGAGGCAATGGCAGTATCTGTCAGAGAACGTTTATCCCATCGGAAGTTAAAGATTGAGGAAGGCGAAGTAGCAGGAATAGAGCTTACGCTTTTTCCTGAAAATAAGGCACGCCTTCATGTGGACATGGCGCTTCTGGTTGCTGATGTACAGAGTCTGCAGATCTTATTGAGGGATTTGGCGGCTGCCTATCGCGGAGAAAGCCTTCCGGCAGAATCAAAAGGGTGGAATTTTGCTTCTTATCTGGAACGGCAGAAAGAGGAAGATAAGGAAGAGAAAAACAATGCAGAAGGATACTGGAAAAAACGCTTGGAGCATTTGCCGAAAGGGCCAGGCCTGCCACTGGCAAAACGGCCGCAGGAAGTGACAAAGACTGTATTCAACCGCAGGATTGTAAGGATTGGCAAGGAAGAGTGGGCTCATCTGCAAGTACGGGCAAAGGAATACCAGACAACTCCGGCAATGGTTCTTCTTACTGCATATGCGACGGTTTTGGAACGGTGGAGCAGGAATCATCGTTTCCTTATTAATATTCCATTTTTTAACCGGAAAACAGAGCAGCAGGGGTTAGAGGAAGTAATAGCAGATTTTACTACTCTGTTATTGCTGGAGATTAACTGCGAAGAAAATCCGACTTTTGCGGAATTGTTGGACAGGATTCAGAGGCAGCTTCATGAGGATATGAAGTATACGGCATATTCCGGCGTACAAGTCCAGAGAGACCTTGCACAGATGTATGGGGACGCGTCGGCGGTGGCGCCGGTTGTTTTTGCCTGCAATCTGGGAACGCCGTTGGTAAATGATACCTTCCGGAAAGAATTGGGGCAGTTTTCTTATATGATCTCCCAGACGCCGCAGGTGTGGAATGATTTTCAGAGTTATGAAGATGAAAATGGTGTACAGCTTACATGGGACAGCGTGGATGAGTTATTCCCGGAGAATATGATTCCGGATATGTTGGAGAGTTTTGAGATTCTTCTGCATGAATTAGGAAAGAAAGACTGGAATCAGAGATTTGATGTGTTTCCGGAAAGACAAAAACAATTTGTTGAGGAACAGAAGAAAATAAGAAGATTGTATAAACCTGATTGTATTCATTCGGATTTTTTTAATATTGCAAATACTGTATCAGCGAAAGTGGCAATAATTGATACTGGAGAAGATATAACACTTTCTTATGGTGAATTGTCAGAAAAAGCTTTATCTGTTGCGGCTTTTTTAATAGATAAAAATATTAAGGATCAACCAATTGCAATATCGACTGGAAGGGGCTGGCGTCAAGCTGTAGCGGCCCTTGGAATATTAACTTCTTGTAATTTATATGTTCCGGTCACGACATCTCAACCAGAAGAAAGAAGAAAACTTATACATGAAAAAACAGGAATACAGTATGTCATTACTGATAAGAGGCATTATGCTACCTTAACTTGGCCGAAAAATACTATTGTATGGTTAATAGAGGATATTCTACTTAAAGAAAAAACAGAAGATCTTCCGAAAGTTACACCAGAAGATGCGGCTTATATTATTATGACGTCAGGAACAACAGGGATTCCTAAAGGTGCAGAGATACGGCATAAAGGAGCGTGGAATACAATAAAAGATGTTAATAGGCGCATCAAGATTACCGGAAATGATGTATTACTCGGAGTATCGGCTCTCGACTTTGATTTATCTGTATATGATTTATTTGGCATACTTGGAACAGGCGGAACTTTGGTTATGATTCCAGAAGAGAAAAGTAGGGATGCTGAGTATTGGCTGCAACTTGTAATTAGATATCAGGTAACAATATGGAATTCGGTACCAATTTTGTTGGATATGCTATTAATATGTGCGGAAGAAAAAAAAGTGAAATTGCCATTAAAAACAGTATTATTATCAGGTGATTGGATAGGGATGGATCTGCCACAACGCTTGGCGGGTTCTACTTCAGACTGCAAATTTATTGCTATGGGTGGTGCGACAGAAGCAAGTATTTGGTCAAATTATATTGAAGTAAAGTTACCACTTCCTTCAAATTGGCAATCAATTCCATATGGACGTCCACTTTCAGGGCAATCATACAGAGTTATGGATTTTAGGAGAAGAGATGTTCCATTCTGGGTAGAAGGAGAACTTTGGATAGGCGGTGATGGAGTAGGTACTTATAGAGGTGATGAGGAATTAGTACGTCAAAAATTTGTGGAAGATTCTGGAACGGTATGGTATAGGACTGGAGATAAAGGTAGATTTTGGGAGGATGGAACGATTGAATTTCTGGGAAGAGAAGATTTTCAAGTGAAAATACGTGGACATAGGATAGAATTGGGAGAAATAGAAACGAGCATAAAATCTATAGATGGCATAGATGAATCAATTGTAATAAGTAATAAGGGGAAATTAATAGCCTTTTTTTATTCGAAGGAAAGTGAAATTAATGATCAAAAAAGATTTTTAATTGATAATGAAGAATATATAACGGACGAACTGGAAAAAGTGCTAGATGATTTAGGGATAATTATAATTGTTGATATTTTAATCTATGAAAAGTGTTTTATTGAAAATGGGTTGTATTACACATATAACGATTTGTGCAAAATATGTAAAATTGATACTCATTATAAAAAATTGTTTGGGATATGGTTAAATATGTTAGTAAAAACAGGAAGTATTCGCTTTATTGAACAAAAATATTACTGCCCGGGTAATCTGATTGATATCCGAGATAGCATTGTAAAATATATACAAGATCTATCTGATAGCAACATTATTTTAAAGCAAATATACGAACTTGTAATTAATAGTGAAGATGTTATTAGAAAGATTATCCAAGGGTGCTTAGAAGGTACTTACACTCTAGAACCTAATAAATATGATCTTAGACCTGATAAATTGAATGAATTGTTTGAACAGGGTCAAGATTACATTGCGGGAATAAAAAACATAATAAAACAGATGAGTGAGGAGAATAATAGAAAAATTAATATTTTAGAGATTGGAGGTTATAGCAAATCTATCGTTAATAATGTGAGTTTTGAATTAGGCTCATATATAGAGAAACTGTCTCTTATACACATCT
>NZ_JACOOT010000005.1:0-36613 GCF_014287535.1 Blautia segnis
TTCCCATTTCTTTCCCGGCCTCAAATTCTTCTTTTCGTAAAATCTCTTCTTCCCATTCCCGGTCATATTCAAATATACTCATTGCAACCACCTCTGCTTTGTTTGCCAGAAGAAATTCCTGAAGAATTCCTTCCTGAATGCATTCTTCCACTGCTTTTTCTACCGCTTCGTTTAAGCTCAGCGTTTTCTTGTATGTTCTTACTTTTGACACGTACTGGGCATATTCTTTCAGAATCTGGCAACTCTCCATCAACTTTTGGTTGTAGCCTTCATTGATATTGATCACCAGGACCTTCAATTCCAATGCAGGCTCTCCGCTGGATGTTCCATAGGCATCGGACAAGCGGTGCTCCATCCGTTCTCCGATCTTACGGTTCCCGTTGTAGAATACAATAAACTGCGGTGCGGGAATTTTCTGCTGTCTGTTGGAGTACAGGGAAATTCCTTTTTCCTTTATATACTTCTCGTATTCCTTAGCTATGTACATCAGATCACGCAGGGGAATATTAGGATTATACGTAGATTGGTGCTCCCACAGAAACAAGGCCAGATCCAGGATAAATGCCAGATCATTTTTCATGCTCATGTATATGGCATTCTCCAATGTTACAATCTCCAGCTGATCACAATCGCTGTAGTTTTTCCTATTTAGTGCATTGTACAATGACAGCAGATTTTTCTTATCCGAAAAAAGCATTCGAAAAATAGTATCCTTGTACTTCCTGTTTGCTACCGGGAGGATGCTCTGCTCCTCCTGTACTCCACTGTCAGCTTGTAGTTCCATCTTAATAGGTACTCCTTTCCCAGGAGACCTGAACACACTTATTCCGAAATCTCCTGCTCTTAAATATTTTCGGGTTAAAAGCATAGATTTCTAAAATGTGTTTAGATGATAGATAGTGCCAGCGCACCTTGATAATTGAAAGAAATATGCTTTGTATTTATCTTAGCACAGTCTGGGCTTTTTGGAAATAGGGAATATATTAAAAATATATAAAATAAATTTTATAGGTCATATATTGAGGACAATATTTTACAGATGGGCTTTTTCTATGCGTTTTTCTCGCTTTTTAAAGCGTCAATGCTTTTTCGGAGGATTTCGGGGAGGGGCATGCCCATGAGGCCGGCGTTTTCTATGATGGAAAGTGCCTCGTTGCAGATGAATCCGATGCATACAGCGTCACGAACATATTCTGTACCCATCAGGGAATCTAACTGTGCGCCTACCAGAACATAAAATAATGTCATTGCTTTTCGGCAAAGCCCTTTCCAGCCTGCATGGCTTTCCAACGCTCCATTTTGGGATTTAGGACTTTTCTGGAAGACTATGGGCAAAAGGATACCGCCAGTCAGCCAGTCGATGGTCATGAAAATTATCAGGGTCTGCAAGGATTTGTCCCATCCGCCCAGCAAAGAAATGACGGTGCTGCCGATAAAGCTTATAATCGTTATAATTCGGTACTTCATTTTTCACCTTCTTTCAAAAAAGAGTACAAAAAGGGAATGGTTAGTCGAAAATACCAACCATCCCCTGTGGTTTTGATTTACACTAGCTTGGAAGTATACATTCTAAATTTTACATATCACCGCTTTCTTTTCTTTCTGTCTTCATAAAGCCTTTTGCGTTCTTCTCGCATTTGAGTTTTTTCAGCTACTACACGCTCATATTCTTTTTGTTGGGCAAACTTCTTATCGATAGTAACTTCTACCTCCCATTCTTTTAACAATTGCATAATTTGCTTTTTTTGGACCTCATTATCAAATATAATATAAAATTGTTTGAAAATACTCAAAGAAACATACACTCTCATAGGAGAAATTGAATTTTTATTTTTTCCCATCATATCACTAAAAAAAAATAATCCTTCCAGTTTTTCCAATCTTGAAACTTTAATGGAACTATATATAATCTTTTCCAATTCTTCCCATCTGTATATTTTTTTAATTCCAAACCAATGGACAATGCACCTATCTTGTGTTAATTCAATCACTCTTAAATGCGGTAGTATTTCAAATATTAATAAAAATAAGATACTAATAAACGACATTATAGTGCTTGGATTTTTCAAACTAATTGGAGGAGTAATAATAATCAAGCATACAAACGCTGCACATATCAGCAAATCATTATATAATCTTCTTTTTGCTATAATTTTCATCTATTCCTCCTACTTTAAAATATGTCTATACAGTCCGTGCCCTAAGTGGTATATAGGTTTTGTGAGGTCTTTTTTTCAGGGATCCTGTGGCAGTTTTCCAAATACTGAATTTAAATAGTCTTTTCAAGTCCTTCTGATGCAACTGCAAAACCAGATAAATTACTTATAAAAACAGTTGATAAAAAAGCAGTTCCTGAATTAATAATAGCTGCTGTAAGCGAATCTCCTCTTCTAAAACTGCACCAAGCCGTATAGACAGCACTAACCACGCCACCTGCAATAGCTCCTTCAAGTCCAGCCCCACCTGCGAAAATACCAGCCAAGCCAGCAGCAATCATATCTGTAACAGTATATTCTTGCCCTGTTACTGCTGCAGCTACTCCACCTGCCAAAACATTCATGGTAGCCCCAATCAGTCCACAAATCAAAGAAAACTGTCCATTAACATCAACTCTCGTAATCGGGTTATCATCACAGTATGCATACAGGTTCTTCTCGCCCAGCATATCGAGATTGTCCCTTAAAACCTGTGTGTCATCCGCGCTGATGAATCTGCGGATCGCAGGATCGTAATAACGGCTGCGGCAGTAATACAGGCCGGTCTCCACGTCATAATAATATCCCTTATAACGGAACGGGTTTCTTGCTCCCACCTTGTCTTTTAAGGTTCCTTCAATCTTAACTACCTGTCCCCAGCTGTCATAGGTATATCTTACAACCGCCTTTCCGTCCTTGTCAAGAAGACCGATGATGTCATTCTGGGCATTTCTAAGGTACATATAGATCTCACTCTCATAGGTCAACGCGATCACGTTTCCGGAGGAATCATAACGGTACCAGAGCGTTTTCTCACTTCCTGTCCTTTCTGAGACAAGCAGGTCACCAGCATAGCACATCTGGGTGACAGCACCGTCCACGACTTTCCTGATCCGGTGTCCGGCATGGTCATAGGAATACTGGATATTCTTTCCGCCGGATACTGCAGCAAGGGCATTTCCTAATGTCCAGGTATACTTGGTATTTCCTTATTTTCACCTCTGATCAAAAAATACGCCGGGAAGCTGTTTTATATGGATGCAGAGGACGCGGAGCAGGAAATGAAGCTGGCATTTCTTATCGCGGTACATAGTATGAGCTATTACAATAGTGAAGGTGAATGTCTTTCCTATATCCGAAATGGCCTTTACCGTAGGTTTTGTGCTCTATGCAGGGGAAATTACCAAAACAGCGAAGAAGCAACAGAGGTTTCCAAACTATGTGAATATGGATTTACAGAAAAATATGATGATGTTGAAACATTATTTGATTACGAAATGCTTTTAGCAAACAAGCCGATTGTTTACTCCCGGATTTTCAGGCTCCTGCTGGCCTGGTATTCGGATAAGGAAATCGGGGAGATTCTGCATTGCTCGAAGCAATATGTGAACAGGATTAAGAAAAAAATTATTTGAAAACTAAACACAAAAACGCCCGAGGGGCATCTTCCTGCCGCCCGGGCGTCTTTCATTTTTCCATCTTTATTTCTCTTCTGCGGCGTCCTCAGTCGCTGTCTCAGCTTCCGGAACTACGTTGTGTACCGGAGTGACGGTGGCGATGACGGATTCCAGATCAGTTGTGATGTGAATGTTTTTGTTCTTGGCAATCTCAAGATCTTTCACACGGAGAGTATCACCAATCTTCATGCCTGCAACATCAACTTTGATCTTATCTACCAGGTCTGCCGGAAGTGCTTTGTAAGCAACTTCTTTCAGCTCATCCTGCAGTACGCCAGATACAACCATTTCCTCGTTCTCCAGAATGATCTCAGCAACGGAATGAACCATCTCATTGCTTACCAGCGCCTGGAAATCAACCTCTTCTACTGTATGTGCAAGAGGATTATAATCAACTTCCTTGATCAGCGCATCATAGGTCTTACCATCCAGTTCCAGCATTACCTGGCTGCCCTTGTTATTGTTCTTCAGAAGAACTTCAATTTCCTTCTTGGTGAACTTAAGGGGAATGGAACCTTCGATTTCTCTGCCGAACAGGTTACCTGTTACATATCCTTCTCTTCTTAATTTCTTTGCTTTGACGTCCATGCTTCTTTTTTCAGCTTTTAAAGTATTCATTTATCTTTTCCTCCAAATTCTGAAACGCTTAGCAGCCTTCAACAAAGAGGTTTTGTTAAGTACTTCTTTTTTCTTTTTACGTCCCTTATTATAGTCACCAATTCCCATTATGATTAACCAAACATAAATTTTTTCGAGCCAATTTTTTGTGAATTTTCATTCTTGATTTTTATGCAAAATAGAATTATAAAATAAATGGATCGCAACATTTCTTAGAGTGAGTAAAAAATTTTCTGTAATCCGTATTCTTCAAAAAATAGTATCTATACAATTATCACAGATTACTCTCTTTCCGGTTCACATTTTTTCGCATATAATTCCCAATATTCGTCAGACACAGCAGCGTCACTATAAGAAAAGCACCAGGAATAAAAATGATCCACCAGGAATTGGTCATCAATGCTTTTTCCGAAAGAGACAGCATGCTCCCCCAGGATATGACCTCAATGGGAAGTCCAATTCCCATAAAGCTCAGGGTGGATTCCGAAATAATAGCACTTCTTACATTCATAATAACCATAAACATAATGGACGATACAAAATTGGGTGCAAGATGCTTCCAGAGAATGTGAAAGAAGCTTCCGCCCATGCACCTGGACGCAATAACATATTCACTGTTTCGGATCTGCCGGACCTCTGTACGAACTACCTTGGCAATGCTTGTCCAGCTGGTAATGCCAATCACAACCGACAGGCTTAAAATATTGGCTTTTCCCATAATTGCCTGCAGAAGAATCACCAGAAGCAGAGATGGAATACTAAGAAAAATCTCCGTAAAACGCATGATCAGATTGTCCAGCCACTGAGGGGATATACCGCTGAAAGAGCCAACTACAACTGCAAGCAAGACAGAGATTACAGTAGAGAGAATTCCAATCAGCAAAGAAATTCTGCCGCCATACCAGATCATGGAAAAAATATCTCTTCCCATAGTATCTGTACCAAACAGAAATTCTCTTCCAGGTGCCTTATTATAATGAAGCAGATCCATATAGGTTGGATCTTTTGTCATGATCGCTTCTGCAAACAAACAGCCTAAAAGAACCATCCCCAAAAGAACAATGGATACCACGGGTTTTCCCTGAAACCATTTCTTCTTCACAGTAACCGTTTGATTTTCCACTGCATGTGCCCCGACAATTTCAAAAGATGTATCTGTCATAATCTGGTCACCTCCGATATTTCCGTTACTTCGTGAGCTTTCATACGCGGATCAATATGTTCATTGATGATCTGACTGAGCATATTGCAGAAAATCACCAGGATGCCGGACATGATACATAACAGCATCAGCAGATTATAATCATGATATCTGGCACTTTCATAAGACAAAGCGCCAATTCCCGGATAGGAAAATACGCTTTCCACCACATAAGTACCTCCAAGAACATGAGGAACCGCAATTGCCATAATACTCAAATATGCCGGCATCACATTTCTCAGACAATGCTTAAAAAGAATCTCCCGTTTCGCCACGCCCTTTGACTTTGCCAGGAGTACATAATCTTCTCTTACTTCTTCCAGAATCTTATTTCGGATCATGTAGGCGTAATACCACAGGTGTTCCAGCGTCACAATCGTAAGCGGCATAATAAGATGCCAGATCCGATCTCCCACATCCTCCGCCTTTCCCGTGGAATATGCACCGCTGCTTGGCAGGATTCGAATGGTTACAGCAAAAATCAGAATCAATACAATGGACAGCCAGAATTCCGGAATACAGCTTGATATGGTTCCTATTTTGCACAAAATCCGGTCACTCCATCTGTCTTCCTTCCACGCACAGAAAATTCCCAGCAGAAGGGAACCTGCAAAAATGAAAAGAAATCCAATCCCGCCCAGCAGAAGAGTATTTACAATTCTTCCGCGGATTACCTTCAAAACATCCTGTTTGTATTTAAAGGAAATACCAAAATTACCATGAAACGCCTGCCCAAGCCATTTTATATACTGTACATGGATTGGTTCATTAAGTCCCAGCTTCTTTAGTGCCCATTCCCGTTCCTTTGGACTCATTTTTTCTGTTCGTTCTCCATAATAAGAGACCAGCGGATCTCCTGGTGCAAGACGTGCCACATAAAATACTACAATTGATAAAACAAGTACGCTAAGCAGAAAAACCAGGATTTTTTTTCCATAATAAGCAATAGGATTACTCTTTGGCACTTTTTTTCCCTCCTTCCTGCCTTTTCAGCACAAAATGTCCAGGAGAATTTTCCTTCCACTCTTCTGCATCGGAATCCGTATCCACATATATTTTTACTTTTCGCTGTCTCTCCTGGACAGGATCCGGTATAGGAATTGCAGACAAAAGAGTTTTCGTATATTCATGCTGGGGATTGGAAAAAACCTCCCGTGTCGTTCCCAGTTCTACCATTTTTCCGTGATACATTACCCCAACTCTGTCACAAAGATATTCCACCATAGCCAGATCATGGGCAATAAACAAAAATGTAAATCCATGCTCTTTCTGTAAATGCCGGAAAAGATTGATCACCTGTGCCTGAATGGAAACATCAAGAGATGCTACCGGCTCGTCTGCCACCAGAAGTTCCGGATCCATGCTAAGTGCCCTTGCAATGGCAACTCTCTGCCTTTGTCCTCCTGACAGCTCAGACGGGTATCGTTCCAGAAAGGTTTTATCCATTCCCACATATTGCATCTGAAACTCTGCCTCCCTGGCATAACTGCCTCTTGGCGGCACGATATGATTGATTTTCATAGGTTCCGCAATAATCTCTGCCACTTTCATTCTCTGATTCAAACTGGAAGCAGAGTCTTGAAAGATCATCTGTCTTTTTGTCTGGAGCATTTTTTTGTTTGCCCGGAATTCCTTCTTACCTGTAATTTCTATCCCATGGTATCGGATTTCTCCTGCTGATGGGTGATATATATTCATAAGACATCTGGCTACGGTCGATTTTCCAGACCCGGATTCTCCTACCAACCCAAATACCTCCCCTTTGTAAATCTGAAAGGAAATATCATCTACCGCACGGATCGCAGCCTTCTTTGTCAGGTGAAACTGGTGAGTCAGATGCTTCACATCAACCAATACTTCTGTATTCAATTCTTTTTCCTCCTACTGGCGGGATAATCCTGGGTGCTCTTTTATCCAAAAGCCAGGTAGCTGCATAATGGGTATCACTAATCTGAAACATAGGCGGCATTTCCTCATAATCAATTCCAAGTGCATATTCATTTCTTGCGGCATATGCATCCCCCTTCGGCGGATTGATCAGAGACGGCGGCATCCCCGGAATAGTATAAAGCTGTTCCCTACCTCTGGAAAAATAGGGCAGCGACTGCATCAGCCCCCATGTATAGGGATGTCTTGGATCATAATAAATTTCTTCCGCTGTACCAATTTCCACGATTTTTCCCGCATACATAACTGCCACACGGTCTGCTGCCCTTGCTACCACACCAAGATCATGGGATACCAGAACAGTCGCTGTTCCAAGTTTTTCCTGGATTTCCCGAAGAAGATCCAAAATCTGTGCCTGAATGGTTACATCCAGGGCAGTGGTAGGTTCATCCGCAAACAAAATATCCGGATCCGATGCCAGGGCAATTGCCATAACGCTTCGCTGCCGCATACCGCCGGAAAAATGATAGGGACAAGCATGATATCTTTCCTGCGGCCGTTCAATTCCTACCAGTTCCATCAGCTCGATTACTTTTTTGTAAACCTGATCTTTTGTTTTTTTCCTGTGGTGAATTAAAATTGCCTCTGCAATCTGCTCTCCTATTTTTATAGTTGGGTTTAAAGACGTCATAGGATCCTGAAAAATCATGGAAAAAACCTTTCCACGGATTTTGGCCATATCCCTCTCTTTATATCCGGTAATATCCGCTCCATTCACCAAGATACTTCCCCCTTTTATCCTTGCACTTTTGGGAAGAAGCTTCATAATACTTTTGCATAACACACTTTTCCCGCATCCGGATTCTCCAACAATTGCCAGCACTTCTCCTTTTTTCAGGGAAAATGATACATCCCTGACCGCCTGTACTTCTCCTTTTGGACTGTCGAAACTGACGGACAGATTTTTAACTTCCAGTATTTTTTCCATTTCATACCTCTTAATCATGTGCTGCTGTCATTTTATGTCAGCAACGCCAAACGCTCAAATAAAGGGGCAGAATCTGCCCCTTTATTTGCTTCAGACATAAGTTTTTTCATGTATCTCCTACTGAATAGTCCAGTCCGCTACATTCCAGAAAATCCCCACACCATGGTGGCCCATAATCGTATCTGGGTCAATTCCCTGAATGTCTGCATCTGCTACATAGTTTGCATCAATATAGCAGATAAATGCGTACGCCGGATCATTTGCCAGTTCCACTTGGAACTTATCGTATGCTTCTTTACGTACTTCAGGGTCATCTGACTGACGCGCTTCTGTCAGATACTGATCTACAAGCTCATTAGAATATCCAGAATAGTTTGCACCTTTGTCAGTTCCGAAAACCTTGTAGGTATGGTCGTCTGCATCAAAGGGGCTTCCCCATCCGATCAGATATGCCATCTGTCCGCCCCAGTCAACCTGTGCCGGGATTTCAATGGTCACATCCATGCCAATCTGCTGCAGCTGCTGTGCTGCGATCTGGGCAATGTCTACACGTACCTGGTCTCCAGCACCAACACTGATCACAAATCCTACTTTTTCACCATCGCGATAATAAAAGCCGTCATCTCCCAGCTCGCATCCAGCTTCTTCCAGTACTGCCTTTGCTTTCTCAGGATCATAATCATAATGCTCTACATCCTCATTATTGTAAATATTTCTCTGAAGAGGACCATAAGCCGGCATTCCCTGTCCCAGAAGAACTGCGTCAATAATCGCATCTCTGTCAATTCCATAGCATACAGCCGGAATCAGGTCCCTGTTTTTCTGCCAGTATTCATTCCAGAAATTAAACAGGATTCCTCTGTAGTCTGAAGTTTTCATATCGTAGCAGGTATAGGCCTCGTCATCAGCAAAAGTGGCAGCATCCTTCGGAGTCAGCAGCGCAAGATCCAGTTCGCCTGATTTCAGCTGCAGTGCTTTTGCATTATCGTCCGTTACAATTTTAAATACTACGGTGTCAATATTCGGCTCGCCTTTAAAATATTCTTCATTCTTTACCAGGGTAATTGCCTGTCCTTCCTCCCAACTTTCCAGCTTGTATGGGCCAGTACCTACAGGATTGCGGAAGAAATCAGAGGTCTGCATATCCTCCCCTTCCAGAAGATGTTTTGGAAGAACTGCCATTGTCATATAAT
The DNA here is from genome assembly GCF_014287535.1 of Blautia segnis. Classification (NCBI taxonomy): domain Bacteria; kingdom Bacillati; phylum Bacillota; class Clostridia; order Lachnospirales; family Lachnospiraceae; genus Blautia; species Blautia segnis. The sequence continues at coordinate 9,540 of NZ_JACOOT010000005.1, forward strand.
CCAGGAATGCAACATTAGGCGCATCCAGCTTAAAAGATACGGTATGATCATCTATTACGGTAATTTCCTCTACATCTTCATAGTTTGGAGCATTCTCAGAGCCATTCTCAGGATCCATGATCGCTTCAATAGTAAACTTTACATCCTCTGCTGTAAACGGTTCTCCATCGTGCCACTTTACATTTTCTGCAAGATGGAACGTATAAGTACAGGTTTCTTCATCAAAGTCCCAGCTCTCTGCCAGTCCCGGAACTACCTGGTTATCTCCGTCATGGGCTGTCAGTCCGTTAAAAATCAAGATATTAATTTCTCCATGTTCATCCATTGCCGGATTAATTCTGGTATAATCTCCGCTTCCATATACCAGCGTCTCCTGGCTTTCTTCTGCACATACAGAAGCTGCCGGAGCAAATGCCAGCACTCCCGCCAGCACCAGTCCCATTAAATTTTTCTTTTTCATAGTCGTCTACCTCTCCTTTTGTTTTTTATGAAACTTTGCAGTTATGCAAATATCTTATGAAAAGAAAAGCAGTCATAAGTTATCAGACTTACAACTGTTTTCCATAGAAAATTTCACATGTAAATTTAGTGGAGGTCTTACATGTAACTATGTATAAGAATTCGCATTTTCGGCCTTTCTCTTGCCTTCCTGCTAAGATTATTCTATCAGATTTTAAGGCTTTCACAAGCTCCCCAGGGGGATATTCTGCCATTCCTATTTTGCATGATATCAGCGTTTTATGGAATACCTTTCTGTAATAAAAAAGACCTGCAAGGTAAGTCGTATCTTTTCTTACCCATACAAATCTTTTTCTGCATTCTATAAAAATACAGCATCCACCAGTTTCCTGGTATACGCCTGCTTTGGTTCATTGATAATGTCGTCCGGGAGTCCGCTTTCCACTACTTTTCCCTCATACAAAACCAGTACTCTGTCGCAAAACATCTGAACCAAAGCCAGATTGTGACAGATAAAAATGAAAGACAGACCGTGCTTCTCCTTCAGCTCTTCCAAAAGCTCCATGATTTGCTTCTGAATGGTTACGTCAAGTGCACTGGTGGCTTCGTCACAGATCAGCACCTTTGGTTCTACTGCCAGTGCCCTTGCAATTGCCGCGCGCTGGCACTGTCCGCCGCTGACTTCATGGGGATAACGCTTTGCAAATTCACTGCTTAATCCACACTGCTCCAGAAGTTCTGCCACTCTTTTTTCGATATCAGCTTTCTTCATGCCACGATTTCGAAGACTTTCTCCGATTCCATCCCCAAGAGTCCTTCTTGGATCAAAGGAACCAACCGGATTCTGAAAAACCATCTGGATATTGCCATACACATCCTTCAGCTGATTATGCTTCAGTCTGGTAATGTCTTTTCCTTCAAATTTCAGAGTTCCCTCTGTGATATCTGTCAATCGGGTGATCATTTTCGCCAGCGTGCTTTTGCCGGATCCGGATTCCCCGACAATCCCAAGGGTCTCACCTGGCTTCAGTGTAAAGCTTACATCGTCCACTGCCTTAAAGGATTCTTTCCCTCTTTGTGTAAATATCTTTGTTAAATGCTCTGCTTCTAAAAGTGTACTCATGCTTTGACCTTCCTTTGCAGCTTCGGCACTGCTGCCAGAAGTTTTTTGGTATAAGGATCCTTTGGATGATCCAATATTACATCCGCAGTACCATATTCCACTGTTTTTCCATCCTTCAGAACCAGTACCGTATCTGCCATTGCACGTACCACACCAATATCATGGGTTACAATTACAATTGCAGTTCCAAATAGTTCTCTTAGCTTCAACATTTCCTTTACCACCTGCCGCTGAACGGAAACATCCAGCGCACTGGTAGGTTCGTCTGCAAAAAGGATTGGAGGATTCATGAGCATGGCAATGGCAATTCCGGCTCTCTGGTTCATTCCGCCCGACAGTTCAAATGGATAACTTTTCCAGACTCTTGCGCTGTCTTTAAAATTCAATTTTTCAAACAGATCCATAGCCCGGTCCTTTGCTTCTTTTCTTGTTACCTTCTGGTGAGCACGCATGCTTTCATAAATCTGGTCACCAATGGTGCGGATGGGACAAAGAGAAGCTCCTGCATCCTGAAAAATCATGCCAATTTTAGCTCCCCGGATTTTTCTTTTTTCTTTTTCCGGAATATCCAGAATGTTTTGCCCCAAATAGCGGATATCCCCTCTTGTCACAAGTCCCCCCGCTCCAAGAAGTCCCATCGCAGCCTTGATCAAAGTACTTTTTCCGCTTCCGGACTCTCCCACCAGTCCCAGGATTTCTCCTGGGGCCAGAGAAAAGTTCACATCCTGGACCACTGCTTTTCCATCGAATGAGATTTCAACGGAATCATAGGTCAATATTTTATTTTCCATATTAGTTAATATCCAAATCTGCTGTCAGTTCATAATAATCACATGGGTGGGCAACCAATCCGGTTACATTGGATTGCATAATCATGCTCATTCTCAGATGAGAACAGAATACATAGGCATTATCGTCCAGAACCGTCTGCTGCATCTGGATTCCCAGTTCAGCCCGCTTGTCCACATCAAATTCATTTTCCATCTGAGCTGCAAGCTCTTCCAGCTTATCGCTGTGGTAATGTCCATTATTGGAAACAGAAGAATCCAGGGCGCAGGAAGTAAAGAAATACTGTGGATCGCCAGTAGGTGCCGTTACCATAGCGCTTGCATATACATCCCAAAGTGTAGGATCTTTACGGATAGTATTGTTATCAGAAGTACAGTTTACCTGAACATCCATACCGATTTCTTTCAAAGTTGCCTGTGCAGACTCCGCAAGAAGAGGAAGCTCCTGACGGCTTGGATAGGTCAGCCAGCGGATCACCAGCTTCTGTCCATCCTTTTCCCGGATGCCATCCCCATCGGTATCCACCCAGCCAGCGTCTTCCAGAACCTGTTTTGCACCATCCGGATCGTAACTTTCTGTTGTCAGATTCTGTCCTCCAAAGGAAAAAGTATCCGGAAACGCACCTACTGCCGGATATCCGTATCCTTTCAGGAGCACGGACACAAAGCTTTCTTTATCGATTCCCATGGCAATTGCCTTGCGTACAGCCGGATCAGAGGTTACCGGGCTTTCAAAATTCATCCATGCATAAAAGGCACGGCTTGTTGCAGTACTGGAGAAGGTAAAATCCTCATTTTCAAAAATAGGATAGCTTGCATATGCCATGCCGTAAGCAGCATTGATTTCTCCTGCCTGAAGAGCAAATGCAAGGGTATCACCGTCTGAAATGGTGCGGACCGTAATTTCGTCTACGTTTACATCTCCGTTCCAGTAATTTTCATTTTTCACCAAAGTCAGATGATCATCGGTTACCAGATCCGTTGCCACATATGGGCCGGTTCCGATTACAATTCCATTGTCTGTAATGCCAGCCTGCGTATCAATGATACATCCATAAGGATCACTGAGATAATTGATCAGTGCCGGTTTTGGCTCAGTTGTCTTAATGGTAATGGTGTTTCCATCTGCTTCAATGGTATCAATGCAAAGGTCTCCTGCTGCACGCTCATGATTTGCCACCAGAGCTTCCAGACATTCCTTCACAGCCTCACCATCACAGGCACGTCCATTTGAAAAGACAACACCGTCATTTAATGTGATTTTCCAGGTCAGTTCATCTATATTTTCGTACTCTTTTGCAATCCATGGTTCAATCTCCATGGTATCGGAATAGCGGAACAGAGTTTCTCCCACGCCATAGCGGATGCATGCCCATCCGGCGTAGGTATTCTGGGGATTAATATCTGCTTCTTCATTCTCTGCATTAAAAGTGGTATCACCAAATACAAATGTTTTTTTGTCATCTGCAAAGGTTGGCACTCCTGTTAACCCAAGTGTCATGCCTACTGCTAATGCCATTGCCAGAATTTTCTTTGCTTTCATCTTCATTCCTCCTGCTATAATTAAATTGTTATTATAAATACCATCAAAAAGCTTCTCTGTTTTTCGGATCCAGGTAGTCACGAACTGTATCTCCAAGTAAATTAAAAATAACGACTGATACAAAAATTGCAATTCCAGGTGACAAAACAACCCAGGGATATGTCTGGATCATGCTTCGTCCACTGCTCATCATACTTCCCCATTCAGCCATAGGGATCTGCGCTCCAAGCCCCAGGAAAGATAAGCCTGCCAGCTCCATCATCATAGTTCCAATATCCAGCATGGCAGTTACCAGAACAGGTCCCAGCATATTTGGAAAAACATGCCTTAGCATAATCTGGAGGGAACTGTCACCTGATAGTATAGCGGCATGGATATAAGGTTCATTTTTCAGCGCCAGGGTTTGACTTCTGGCTATGCGGGAGTACTTCGGCCAGCTGATGACTGCCAGTGCGATAATCGCATTCTGGATTCCTCCTCCAAGGATTGCTGCAATTGCCATAGCAAATACCAGTCCTGGAAAAGCAAGGCAGACATCTGAAATCCGCATCATGACAGAGTCCATAATGCCGCCGTAATATCCACACCCCACGCCTACAATCGTTCCAAATATGGAAATCACCGCTACCAGAATGAAAGTGGAAAAAATACTGGCTCTGGCACCGCTGATCACACGGGATAACATGTCTCTGCCATAGGTATCTGTCCCCATTGGATGTGCCAGGCTTGGAGCCTGAAGGGCACTGGAAAGATCCTGCGCATAAGGATCATAGGGACAAAGGTGATCTGAAAAAACTGCAAGTATTACCAGACAGACAGCCAGAACGGTAAAAAATACCAGCTTTTGTTTTATATGGCTCTTTTTCACTTTCTGGACGCGCACTGTTACCTTTTTTCCATATTCTTTAGTGGCTGTATTTCTTACATTCATATCCTCATTTTTCCTTTTACTCACTGCTTTACACCTCCCAGACGAATTCTTGGATCCAGGAACCGATAAGACAGATCCGTAAGCAGATTCACCAGAACATAAATGATCGCCATCCACATAACATATGCCTGAATAATAGGATAATCACGCATGGAAATGGCATCCACTGCCATTTTCCCAACGCCATCCCACATAAAAATGGATTCCACAATTGCAGTACCGCCAAGAAGATTTCCCACGGAAAGCATCAATAAGGTAATGATCGTTACCAGGGCAGCTTTCATAATGCTTTTCCACAGCGTAACAGAAAATTTCACACCACGTGCCTTCGCCCCTGCCACATAATCTTTGCTCAGCTCATCCAGAACCGTTGCACGAACCTGACGAAGATACTTTGCAGACATGGCAATTGCCAGGGTGATTGCAGGCATAGCCACACTTTTCAGGCTCACATCCTTTGCTATGACTGGAAAAATCCTCAGCCTTATGGCAAGAAAATACATCAGCAAAAGTGAGACGAAAAAGTTGGGAAGACTGTTTCCGATAAAACTGCACAGCCGAATCAGATAATCGACCACTGTATTCTGTTTCACCGCCGACAAAATTCCAAGCGGTATGGATATTACAATGGTAAGCAGAATCGAAGTGACCGTAAGAAGCAGAGTTGCCGGGAGCTTCGATACAAACGTATCAAAGACCGGAAAGCCGGATACATAACTGTTTCCCATATTTCCCCGAAGCAATTTTCCAAGCCATACGAAATACTGCGTCAGAAATGGTTTGTCAAGCCCCAGCTGTTCTCTGGCCGCATCTAAGGTTTCTTCTGACACTACCCCTCCTGTATTCTCCATTTTCTGCGTGACAACATCACTTCCTGCAATCCGCATCATTCCATAAGACAGAAAGGTAATGGCAAACAGAATAGGAATCAGCTGAAGGATACGTTTTATTACATATTTCCTCATTTGAATATCTCCATTTCCTAAAAAGCACCTAAACGATTTTCAAATACGCTTCGATTGTTCATTTTAGCAAAAAGAAAAACAGCCTACAACCCACCCAGGGGGTTATAAGCTATTCTTAATTTGCATGGATTTTTTTATTTTAGGAATGCCTCTCTTATTCTTCTGTTCTTTCGTTCACGGTCTTGCCTTTTAGCTTTTCAGCCAAAAACTCCAGAAATTCGTCCATTAATTCATCCGTTTCATCATTTTTTCTTCTGATATAGCCAAAGAAAATTTTGTTCTTTTTGAAATCCAGGGGAATTCCCTGATTCATGGCCTTTTTATGATCAGAAAGGTAACTTCCGCTGATGTTGGAAAGCTCTGTCTCCTGGAGCATTTTTTCCATAATATAGTCGCTGTTTGTGATGACTGCCAGATCCAGGTTCTCCCAGCTAAAGGTTCCACGCTTTTCTTTCTCATTTAATTCCAGAAACTCATCACGATAATTCTGGATAAAACGCATGGATTTCATCTGTTCCATAGTTACGGTAAAAGCGTTCTCTTTGGAATGATCCATTTCTTCCAGATCCTGGTACAGTGGATTTTGTTTTCCAGGATAAAATGTGGCCGTGCTCTCCTGCATAACCTGGAACACCAGCCGATTTTTCGTCAGTTCATACTGGAATTCCTTTTTCTGCTGCTCCATCACATATACAAAACCAATATCCGACAGATAATCTCTCACACGTTCCATTACCGTGCGCACCCCTGCCGTATAAACTTCAAAGTGGTAGTTCTTCTCATAATTTTTTTTATAAAACTCAACAAACTGATTGGTAAACCAGGAGCTTGGATTCAATGAGATCCGAAGATATTTCACCATATTCTGGTGGCTCATTTCTTCCAGTTTCCGGGAATCATTTACAATCCTGCATGCATAACGGTAAGCTTCACGCCCCTGTGCAGTAAGGACAATTCCACGGGGCATACGGTCAAAAAGCACGATTCCCATATCATTTTCCAAGGCCTTGATTGCTTTGCTCACACTTGGCTGAGTGGTATAAAGAAGCCTGGCAGCCTCACTAATGGAGCCTGTTTCTGCGCACACAATAAAATATTTTAACTGTTTTAGATCCAGCATTATATCAAGATTCCCTCCAGATGATCACACTCGTGCTGGATGATCTGCGCGGTCCAGCCCTGGAATTTTCCCCGCTGTTTTTTGAAATTGATATCCTCGTATTCCACTTCAATCTCCTCATATCTAGTGCATTTTCGCACGCCGATCAGGGACAGGCAGCCCTCTTCTGTCTGGTATTTTCCGGTCTTTTTCACAATCACGGGATTGTACATAATGGTGTTCATAAAACCCATATTTACCACGATAATACGCTTGCGCTCCCCGATCATGTTGGCTGCCATGCCTACGCAGCCCTCCTCATTTGCCTTCAGGGTATCCAGAAGATCCTGGGCAATCTGGGCGTCTTCTTTTGTAGCTTTTTCTGATTTCTGGCTTAAGAACCAGGTGTCATGCATAATTTCTCTGATCATATTCTTCTACCTTATCTATTTTATTTTCCAATGAATCCGTAAACTTCTCTTCCACTTTACCATATCCACGCCCGAAGTCAACCCACATTGTTTATTCGGCATCCATCCGCATTTTCTCTCATTGACAAAAAATGGAAAACTATGTTACTATAAGAACCATATTAAACCTAGTTGACAAGTAGGTATTAGGAGGTAAATGACATATCCTGGATTAAACCAGTTACTTATGAAACCGCAAGCCCAGAGGTAAAAGCTTTCCTTGATGAGAAAGGCCATGAGATCTTAAACAGCTCCCGCAAGCGTCCTTACCAGATGCTTTTGCATTTGACAGGGTCTGATTTAGATTAACAAAAACTGTATATGAATGACTTTACTGCCAATTCATATACCGTTTTATGTATTTCCTCAGTTGCAGCTGCCTTTTGTTGCTGCGATTGCGAACATTGGGGTTGGATTGTAGAAGGCATCCTTCTCTTTATACATTCTTCTGCTCACTCCAAGATCTATGGAAATCTGCTCCATTCCCACTTTTCCAAGCTCTTCCACGTCCCATGCAGGGCGGATATAGGAGCTGATTGGGAGCTGTCGCTTGATGTCCTCGCACTCCTGCATCAGGGAGTCCCCAAGCTGCTTGTGGGCGTGATTTTCCGGAAGATCGGAGGTCTCAGCAAAATCCACGGCACCGTAATTAGCATCGAAATTCAAAAGTACTCCGCCTGGCTTTAAGACTCTTGTCCACTCCTTGTAGGCCTGTGCAGCCTCCGGCAATGTCCAGGTAAGGTTTCTGGAAATGACCACATCAAAGCTGTTATCTGCAAAGCTTAAATGCTCCGCATCCATGATCTCAAAATTGCAGTTTACCTGCTCTTCTTTTGCAAGGATTCTGGAATTTGCAACCATGTCCGGGGTAAGATCCGTGCCAGTTACCTGATGTCCCTGCTTTGCAAGAAGGATGGTGAAAAATCCGGTTCCGCAGCCTACATCTAATATTCTAAGCTTTCCATTATGCGGCTTTTTCAAACTCATTCCTACCTCTTTATTCCCATTTTCTTCAGAATCCAGGGTGTTTTCCTTCCTTTCAGGCAGATATTTCCGGATTTCTTCCAGCCATCTGTCTGCCAGCGCACTGTGCAGTTCCGCTCTTCTCTGCTCCAAAAAGCTGTCACTTCTCTTGGTCCAGTAAGCGGCAATTTTCTCCTTACGGTCATCTTCTTCATAGCTGATCCTGCCGTAAGCTACCATTGGACCATCCTTTAATACCTGCAGAGAACCTGCCTGATAAAGGATCACTCCGTCCCCGTAAGCTACACTGTTTTCCAGAATATTATCCTCATAATCCTTCACATAACCAAGGATCTCACCCTCTGTAAAAAGGTCTCCCGCCTTCTTCTGGGGATACCACATTCCGGTATAAGAAGCAGACTGATACTGCACCTGGGTTACATTCAGCGGATAATATTTTCGCAGGCTTGCGTGTCCGTCATAGATTCCAAGGAACCTTAAAATACTGCGCACATCCCGCTTCATAGAACGCACTTCTTCTGTATCCCAGTCGCCCATTCCGCCTCGTTCCAGAAGGACGGAAGGGATGCCGCAGGATGCTGCATAATTATAGCTTCCGCCAGATGCCACCTCGGATTTCACCATATAGGGCACATCCACCTGTTCTGCCATCTGACGGGAGATTTTAGTTACTTCCGGGTCTGCTTTTCCTGCGTAATAGACATAGGGAGTCAGCTTCTCATAGTCATCTCCGCTGTGAAGATCAATGTAGTAATCTGCTTTTTTCTGCAGTTCATTCACCACTGCATAGGCCAGTTTCTCATACTTGGTTCCATCTTTTTTACCAGGAAAAACACGGTTCAGATTCTCGCCTGTTTCCCTGCAAAGAGAACCGTGGCGGTTCTCAAATTCGTCCCTTCCAACTACCTTTACAATAATGACTGTTCCCGTCATTTTCTCAATTTTCAGGTCTCTTCCAAGCTCTATTGCGCTCTGGATTCCCACATATTCTCCTGCATGGATTCCCGCCGTGATCAGAGCCGTTTTGCCTGGCTTTTCCCCGCGGACAATCGTCGCAGGAAGGGAAAATTCACCATCTCCAATGCTGATAAAGCCGTGGACGCGCTGTCCCGGTGCCGCGCAAAGACCGCCGATATTTATTGTATCACCCATTCTTTTATCCTTTCCATATGGTAGCTTTAATCATCATAATGATTCAGAATACTGCCTGCTGACCATTACGCTTTAGTTCCTCTTGTTATTTCGTAACCTTAATCATAAACATAGGCGTGGACCCATAATTCAGCTTTTCTTCCTCACTCCACACCTGCTGCCAGATGTTCTCATCTACCTCTATTTTTTCTGCTTTCAGTTCTTCCAAGACCTTCACATCCCATCCCGGGCGCTTTGTCTCAGACAATGGAACCTGCAGTGCGATCTTCTCCATGCGGTCAATATCCGTGCACAGATAATGGTCGTCAAGGCTGCCTTTTTCCACATTCCTGCGGTCGTTTTCATAGGCTTCCCGCTTCTTGTCATCATAGAGATAGCCGTACCAGTTGGCATCAAAATTCAGAAGCTTTCCGCCCTTTTTCAGCACCCTAAGCCATTCCCCGTATGCCTGATCCGGATGAGGAAGATTCCATGTCAGGTTCCTGGAAATGATCACATCAAAGCTCTCATCCTCAAACTCCAGGGCCTGGGCATCCATCCTCTTAAATTCAATATTGCTGCTCTTTTCTCCAATAAATTTTGCCGCATTTTCAGCAGCCTTTTCCAGCATTCCAGGGGTGTAATCCACAGCCGTTACGTGATAACCAGCCTCAGCCAGAATCATTGGAAAAAAGCCAGGGCCTGTACCGATATCCAGGATCCGCAGCTGTTCCTTGTCGTTATCAGAAAGTTTTTTTTCCAAAAATCCACTTTCCAGGGTCTTTAGCCATGCCTTTTTTTGCATCCCCTTCAGCTCTTTTTCATTCACCTCAGAATACCCCTCTGTCCGGGTACTCCAATAGCTCTCTATTTCATCCAGCAATCTATCCAATTGTATTTCCTCCGCATAAATCTAAAGTTGTATATTCCGCAAATATACTCCAATGTTAAAACTTTATCAAAAACGCTTTCTTTCCGCAAGCCCCCCTGGGGGATGTATATACAATTCTCCCACTGCGCCATTAAATTTCCCAGCAAAAAAATATCAGAGAACCTCTGTCAGCTGAGATTCTCTGATATTTTTCAAAATCCGTTCTGTTTCAAAGCTTTTATTTCTTTGTATCGTGCCGCACTGTGCAGCTGTTTTTTCCATTCTTCCTGGGTTCGTAAAGGGCCTTGTCCGCTTCTGCCTCTTCGGGCACAATATACTGTAAATTAAAATCCCCGATCACCTGGTCAAAATTTCCTGCGGAATGCTGGGGAACCACGGTTTTCTCATCTGCAGAATAATACAGAATATACCCCTGGGTTTCCAGATCGATCCAGCATACATAGTCAAATTCCGAAAGAACCGCGTGGGCGATGGATGCATTTCGCTGCTCATCCTGCAGAAATATTTTTTGAAAAAAGTGATTTTCTCCAGCATAATGATTCACCTTATCTGACTGTATTTTCCCAAAGCTTTTTTCAAAATCCTCTCCAAAATGAATCCTCACGAAATCAATAATTATTTTTATTATACTACCCGGTACATGATTTGTCATGGGAAAATACTGTGAAATGTTACGGTTTCCCATATTTACAGGTTTCTGTTCCTATTGTATAATGAACAGGTCTTTGATAAATTTCATTTCAGGAGTATCATTTTCATTTATGATAAAGCAAAACAGACATTATCCCCTTCTGGATCCGCAGAATCCTGCGTCCGGGTACAATATTTTCTTCATTTGTTTTTATAACAATAATGATAAAAATATATTTCAGAAAGGATAACCGCTTAAAATGTTAAAACAATTTTTCAAATACATCACACAGAGTGTGGCTGGCATGATCGGGATTTCTGTGTATATTCTTGCAGATACCTTTTTTATTTCCGTTCAGTCAGGTGCAGATGGACTGGCGGTGCTGAACTTGATCCTGCCTGTTTACGGGCTGGTTTATGCAATCGGCGCCATGATTGGCATCGGCTCTGCTACCAGATATTCCATCAGCAAAGCCCAGGGCGGAAATCCGGATTTTTATTTCACACAGTCTATTTTTTGGTGCCTGATCTGCAGCATTCCTTTTATTCTCACAGGAATTTTTCTTCCGGGAAAATTTCTTGAGCTCCTTGGTGCCGATCAGAGACTGATCCATCTTGGAAAAGGATATCTCAGAATTATGCTGATCACTACGCCGCTGTTTATGTCCAATTACACCTTCACAGCCTTTGCCCGGAATGACCATGCTACCTCACGGGCCATGATCGGCGCTATTGCAGGAAGCCTGTTTAATATTGTGTTTGATTATATTTTCATGTTTTCTATGGGACTGGGGCTTTCCGGTGCGGCACTTGCCACTGCGTTTAGCCCTGCGGTAACCATGACCATCTGTTCCACACACTTTCTCAGTAAGAAAAATCAGGTGGAATTTCAGTGGAAGCGCCCTTCTATCCGACACCTTGTTTCCTGCTGCCAGCTTGGAATTTCCGCATTCGTGGGAGAGCTTTCTTCTGCAATTATTACCATTATTTTCAATATGCTGATCCTGGATATTGCAGGAAATGTAGGCATAGCTGCTTACGGCGTTATTGCCAATCTTTCCCTGGTGGTCATGTCTATTTTCAACGGACTGGCGCAGGGCGCACAGCCGCTGATCAGCCAGAATTATGGGCAGGGAAAACAGGAAAATGTACGAAAGCTTTTGAAATGGAGTATTCTTTCCTGCCTGGTTCTGGAGCTTGTTACAGTGGCTCTTTCCTGGGGATTTACAGATGGATTAATCGGGATTTTCAACAGTGAAAACAATCTTCTGCTTTTGAATTATGCCCATATCGGACTTCGAATCTACTTTCTTGGCTTTTTGTTTGCAGGCATTAATATTATGCTGGTGGCCTATTTTTCCGCCACTGACAACGCCCGCCCAGCCATCACAGGTTCCCTCATGCGCGGAATCTTCGCCATCGCCGTTAGTGCCGTAATCCTATCGAAACTCCTTGGAATAAACGGCGTATGGGGCTCCTTTTTAAGCTCGGAAGTCATCACATTCGCCGTACTGCTCCTGCTTTCCAGATTTCAGAAAAAGCCCCAAAAAGAGATCAAATAAAAAACATGCATAAAATGCATAAAAGATTGCGGATAAACTGGTCAAAAAATAATTGCCCAATTCAGTAAACTATGGTATCCTATAATTATTATACTTGAACAGCAACACAAGCTAGAAAATTGAGGTGATCTATCGTGAAATCAAATGAATCCGCTGAGAACTATCTGGAGACAATTCTCGTCCTCAGCAAGAAGAAACCCGTTGTCCGTTCTGTTGATATCGCTGATGAGCTTGGTTTTAAGAAGTCCAGTGTCAGCGTTGCCATGAAGAATCTCCGTGAGAAGAACCATATCACCGTCACTCCTGAAGGATATATTTATCTTACTGAATCCGGTCAGAAGATTGCGGATATGATTTATGAGCGTCATGAATTTTTATCCTCCTGGCTGATCAGCCTGGGCGTTGATCCTGAGACTGCTACTTCCGATGCCTGCCGCATCGAGCACGTTATAAGCCCGGAGAGCTTTGCCGCAATCAAGAGCCATCTGGCTCCGGATAAATAAATGCCGTAATCCCATACTCTCACGGCTGCACGCTTTACGGAATATTGCCTGCCAAATAGTTACAGATTAATACATGAAATAAGACCTGCACTCCAGATAAATGAACTATAGTAAGTTTCGATTATAGCATTTTATTTGGATGCAGGTCTTTTGTTTATACCAAATACTGTGACAAATTGCAATGCTCTCCAAGCTCTGGACTACTTTTCGCAAAGCTCTTGAAACAGCGTTTCAAGCATGCCCTTTGCTGTCTGCTTTTCAATATTACTTCACCAGATAATATCTTGCGGAAAACGGTCCCATTTTGAATACCGCTTTTCCGCCCTTGATTTCTTTTTCTTTCTTGGTGTAGCGCTTTTTGCCGCCGTATTTTACCATGTCGCTGGCAAGGAGAAGCTCATATCCGGCGTAATCCTTTTCCAGGGTGTATTCCTGAGTTTCATCTGAGAAATTGAACACTGCAAGAATCTTCTGATCCCCGCTGATTCGCTCAAACAGGTACATGCATTTCTGCTCCTGATGGCAGTCCACCCACTCAAAGCCATCCTGGCGGATATCTCTCTGATAGAATGCATTATTCGTCAGATAGCACTTATTCAGGTCTGCCATGAATTTGTGGAAAGCTTCGTGGATCGGGAATTTCAGCAGGATCCAGTCAAGCTCGTCTTTCTCGCACCATTCTTTGAGCTGTGCCAGTTCATTTCCCATGAAGTTCAGCTTTGCGCCTGGATGTGCATACATATACATGTAAAAGGCTCTTGCCTGAGGGAATTTGCCGTCGTATCCGCCGTTCATTTTCTGGGCGATGGTGGCTTTTCCGTGGACGACCTCATCATGGGACAGAGGGAGAATATAGCGCTCATTGTAGTAGTACATCATGGAAAAAGTCAGCTTGTGGTACTTCTCTCTTCTTTCATTTGCATCTGCCTGGAAATAGGACAGGGTGTCGTGCATCCAGCCAAGATCCCATTTGTAGTCAAAGCCAAGTCCGCCCTCCCAGACAGCCTTAGTAACACCCTGGTAAGGGGTAGAATCTTCTGCAAAAAGCAGGCATTCCGGGACACGCTCTTTCAGTCCCTGGTTCATGGTGCGGATAAATTTAAGAGCAGCCAGGTTCTCGCCGCGGTTTGCGTCTCCCTGCCAGTAGATCAGGTTTCCTACCGCATCCATGCGAAGTCCGTCGAAGTGGAATTCTCTCAGCCAGTAATATGCGGAGGACTGCAGGAAGCTGCATACCTCACCTCTGGAATGCATAAAGTTGCAGCTGCCCCATTCGTTGCGTCCAACTGCCATGTTGGGGTACTCGTATAATGCGGTTCCATCGTATTCTGCCAGTGCATAATCATTCACAGCAAAATGCACAGGAACGAAATCCAGAATTACGCCGATGCCTGCCTGATGGCACTGGTCTACAAAGGATTTCAGTTCTTCCGGCTTTCCGTAGCGGGCAGTTGGGCTGAAATATCCGGTGTCCTGATAGCCCCAGGATTCATCGCAGGGATACTCGCAAAGAGGCATGATTTCTACATAGTTGTAGCCGTATTCTTTCAGATAGGCGATGAGGATTGGGGCAAGCTCTTCGTAGGTGTACCAGTCTTCCTGTCCTTCTCCCCGTTTTTTCCAGGAGCCGAAATGCATCTCGTAGATGTTGATTGGCTTGTCATGGCCTACCTTGCAGCCTTTCTGCCATTTGGCATCTTTGAATTTGTAGCCGCCAAGGGCATAGGTTTTGGATGCGGTGCCGGGGCGCATTTCGCTGTAGAATGCGTAGGGGTCTGCATGGTCTATGAAGGAGCCGTCCTGGCGGTAGATTCTGTATTTGTACATCAGGTCGGAGCCCACACCGTCAATGGTGCATTCCCAGAAATTTCCATCGTGGACGCGGTTCATTGGGGTTTCAGTCCAGCCGTTGAATTCTCCGATTACGGAGACGCGCTGTGCTGCAGGGGCAAAGGTGCGGAAGGTGGTGCCGCTTTCCAAGACGTGTGCGCCCAGGTACTGATAGGCTTCAAATTCTTTGCCGGTGTAAAAGTTGTAAAAATCCATAAATACCCTCTCCCATTTCTATTGTGATTGATTTTAAAAGTTATTAGACAGTAGTTGGTTTTCTTTGTATAATAGGGATTATAATTGTATGGGAAAGGAATTGCTACCATCGAAAAACGACTTTGGTTGGAAATCCAACTTTTTCAAAAAAGTGTTGGATAATTATATTGCTAAAGCGGACGCCAGGAGGAGCAGGAAAAGTGTATGGATATTAGGGTTGAAAAGACAAGACAGAGTATTATTAATGCGTTTATTGAATTGAGATCGCATAGGGAGCTAGAGAGGATTACGATTAAGGAGTTGTGTGAGAGGGCGCGGATCAATAAGTCTACGTTTTATTCTCATTATCAGGATATTTATCATCTTTCGGATACGCTGGAGACGGAGGTGGTGGTTTCTATTATGGAGAATTTGAGCCATCCGGAGAAGGTACTGGAGGATACGGCGGATTTTTCGCGAGAGCTGTTTATGGGGTTTCTGGCGAAGGATGCGCTGATTGGGATTTTGTTTTCGGGGAGCAGGAGTAAGTGTCTGGTGCAGAAGATTGAGATTGCTTTGAAGGAATTGGTGTTTGGGGCTTATCCACAGTATCGGGAGAACCGGGATATTAATATTATGCTGACGTATATCTTGTATGGATGCTATTATGCGTTTTATGAAAACCGAAAATATGGGGATGTTCCGGTGCTTTCCAGTATTACAGAGCTGACGGGGGAAACGGCTGCGGCGGCACTGAAAATGGTTAATAAATAGAGAAAGGACAATTATGACATTGAATACAACAGGTTCCAATCTGCAGATGGGAAGTTCAACGATCACTCCTTTGCAGATTTTAAAAACTTATTTCGGATATGACTCCTTCCGTGAGGGGCAGGAGGAAATTATAGATACGATTCTGGACGGCAGGGATGCGCTGGCGATTATGCCTACCGGGGCTGGGAAATCCCTTTGTTATCAGGTTCCGGCGCTGCTTTTGCCGGGGATTACGCTGGTGGTTTCGCCGCTGATTTCGCTTATGCAGGACCAGGTGAAATCCTTAAATGAAGCGGGAATCCATGCGGCATATATCAATTCTTCCCTTACAGAAGGACAGATCAGCAAGGCACTTTCTTTCGCCGCAAGAGGTGTGTACAAGATTATTTATGTGGCACCTGAGCGGCTGGAAACGGCTTCTTTTCTGGCGTTTGCCCTGCATACTCCCATTTCCATGGTGACAGTAGACGAGGCACACTGTATCTCCCAGTGGGGACAGGATTTCCGTCCCAGCTACCTGAAAATCGTAGATTTCGTGAGGCAGCTGCCTGGACATCCGATCCTCAGTGCTTTCACCGCAACCGCCACAGAAGTGGTCAAAAACGACATTGCAAGAATTCTGGAACTGAAGAATCCAAACATTGTCATCACTGGCTTTGACCGAAAAAATCTCTACTATCGAGTGGAGCATCTTACAGGAAAACAGAAAGATACCTTCATTGCAAACTACATAGCCAGTCACGCAAACGAAAGCGGTATCATCTACTGCGCCACCCGCAAAAACGTGGATACTTTGTATGAACAGCTGCTAAAACAGGGTGTTTCTGTCACCCGTTATCATGCGGGAATGAACACAGAGATCCGCAAGGAAAGCCAGGATGATTTCATCTATGACCGCGCCCAAGTTGTGATTGCCACCAACGCGTTTGGAATGGGAATCGACAAGTCCAACGTGCGTTTCGTCATCCATTACAACATGCCCCAGAGCATAGAAAACTACTACCAGGAAGCCGGCCGTGCAGGTCGTGACGGAGAACCTGCAGAATGTATTCTTCTCTTCTCCCCGCAGGACGTTATGATCAGTAAAATGCTCCTTGGCAGCAAGGATTTCGAGGGCATGGATTTCGCTGAAATGGAACAGGTGCGCCATCAGGACGCAAAGCGTCTTCAGATTATGGAAGGCTACTGCATGACCACCTCCTGTCTGCGCAATTATATCCTGAATTACTTCGGGGAATCCACTGACCAGCCCTGTGACAACTGCGGCAACTGCCATCAGGAATTCGAAGAACTGGACATGACTCAGGACGCCAAATGGGTAATCGGATGCATTACAGAAATGCGCGGAAGATACGGCCAGGCCCTTGTAATCGGTACCCTGCTTGGCTCCAAGAGGGCCCGCTTAAGAGAGATTGGCGCCGACTCCTACAACTGTTACGGTCAGCTTCAAAGCCGCACGGAAAATGACCTTAGACTTCTCATCAGCCAGATGATCCGCCAGGGTTACATCGTCCAGACAGACGGGGAATACAGTGTCCTCAAAGTCGGAAATATCTCAGAATTACAGCAGAAAAACACCCAGATCCTTGTAAAAAAATTCAAGGAAAAAGAAAAGATTTCCGCGTCAAAGAAACGCAAAAATCCATACGGAAAGAGCTATTTCGAAGCCGAAAATACTGCCGGCAATTCCAACGAAGCCACTAATACTTCCAGCCCAAATGCCGCAAAAAAATCCGCCCTTTTCGAAACCCTACGCCAGCTTCGCCTCCAGATTGCCAAAGAAGAATCCGTCCCGCCCTACATCGTCTTCACCGACAAAACCCTCATCGACATGTGCGAGAAGCTTCCAGGAACCGAATCCGAAATGCTGGATGTCTCCGGCGTCGGCCAAAACAAACTAAAGAAATACGGCCAACGTTTTTTACAAGAAATCTCCTCATTTCTTTCCAACAACAACTAATCATTTCCCGCAACTTAAAAGAGGTCCCCGTGAGACTTTTCCAGTCTCACAGCGACCTTCCTTTAAGGAGTTTGCTTCACGATCTCTTATATGGCGTTAAGAATCCGTCTTGCATTATCAATTCTTTCCTGCGTTGGAGGTTTCACGCCCTCCAGCGGATATGGGATTCCCAGCTTTTCCCATTTAAAAATACCAAGCGTATGATACGGAAGAACTTCCACGCGCCGGGCGTTTCCCAGTGTCTTGATAAAATCCGCAAGCTGGTGCAGATATTCATCCTTGTCACTACCTCCCGGAACCAGTACATGGCGAATCCACACAGGTTTATTCATGTCCGAAAGCTCACGAGCCATAGCCAGAATGTTCTGATTAGTCTGCCCGGTAAGCTTCACATGCTCCTGCTCATTGATCTGCTTGATATCCAGAAGCACAAGGTCTGTGTATTTCATCAGTTCCAGCCATTTGGAATGCCATGGTTCCTTCGTGGTATAAGGATTTCCGCTGGTATCCAGGGTGGTATGGACTCCTGCTTCCTTTGCCTTGCGGAAAAGCTCTGTAAGAAAGTCCATCTGCAAAAGGGGTTCCCCGCCGCTCACCGTGATACCGCCTTTTTCTCCCCAGTAGGATTTAAAGCGAAGAGCTGTTTGCAGAAGCTGATCCGTGGTGTATTCTTTCCCTTCCTTCATATTCCAGGTATCCGGATTATGACAGAACTGACAGCGCATAGCGCAGCCGGAAAGAAAAATTACATATCTCACTCCGGGTCCGTCTACAGACCCGAAGCTTTCCAGAGAATGAACATAGCCTTTTAACATGTTGTTTTCCTTTATTAATTACATTCTGTCATGGCAGGTTCTGGCAATAACATCCAGCTGCTGCTCTCTTGTCAGATCGATAAATTTAACAGCATAACCGGAAACACGGATAGTGAAGTTTGCATACTCCTCTTTTTCCGGATGCTCCATAGCATCGATCAGTTTCTCTTTTCCAAATACGTTTACGTTCAGATGATGTGCGCCCTGGTTGAAATATCCATCCAGTACGTGAACAAGGTTATCTGTACGCTCCTCATCACTGTGTCCAAGTGCATCCGGATTGATTGTCTGAGTATTGGAAATTCCATCCAGTGCATCCTCGTAGTCAAGTTTTGCAACAGAGTTCAGGGAAGCAAGAAGTCCGTTCTGCTCTGCGCCGTAGGATGGGTTAGCACCTGGTGCAAGCGGCTCTCCGGCTTTTCTTCCATCCGGAAGAGCACCTGTAGCCTTACCATAAACTACGTTGGAAGTAATGGTAAGAATAGATGTGGTTGGCTTGGAATCACGATAAGTATGAATATGTTTCAGCTTCTCCATGAATGTAGAAAGCAGTTCTTTCGCAATGCTGTCAGCTCTGTCGTCATCATTACCATAACGTGGGAAGTCACCCTCAACCTGGAAGTCTGTAGTAATTCCGTCTTCATCACGAATTGCTCTTACTTTTGCATATTTAATAGCAGACAGGGAGTCTACTACATGAGAGAATCCGGCGATACCGGTTGCGAAAGAACGGTCAACCTTTGTATCGATCAGAGCCATCTCAGCTGCTTCATAGTAATATTTGTCATGCATGTAGTGGATCATGTTCAGAGTTCCTACATACAGATGAGCCAGCCAATCCATCATCTGGTCATATTTCTGCATAACCTCATCATAATCAAGGTACTCGGAAGTAATCGGCTTGTACTCCGGTCCTACCTGCATTTTCAGCTTCTCATCCACACCGCCGTTGATTGCGTAAAGAAGGCATTTTGCAAGGTTTGCACGAGCTCCGAAGAACTGCATTTCCTTACCAGTCTCTGTAGCAGATACACAGCAGCAGATTGAATAGTCATCGCCCCAAACCGGACGCATAACATCATCGTTCTCATACTGTACGGAACTTGTTTTAACAGAAATATTAGCAGCATATTTCTTGAAGTTCTCCGGCAGCCTGGAAGAATAAAGAACCGTCAGGTTTGGCTCCGGAGCCGGTCCCATGTCCTCAAGAGTATGCAGGAAACGATAGTCATTCTTGGTGATCATATGGCGTCCGTCAACACCGATACCACCAACCTCAAGAGTAGCCCATACCGGGTCTCCGGAGAACAGCTGGTTGTAGGACTCGATTCTTGCGAATTTAACCATACGGAATTTCATTACCATGTGGTCAACAAGCTCCTGAGCTTCCTTCTCAGTGATAACACCGTTCTTAAGGTCTCTTTCAATATAGATATCAAGGAATGTGGAGATACGTCCAACACTCATCGCAGCACCATTCTGTGTCTTGATTGCTGCAAGATATCCAAAGTACAGCCACTGGAATGCTTCATGTGCATTTTTTGCCGGCTGTGAAATATCATAGCCATAAATTTCAGCCATTGCTTTCATTCCCTTAAGGGCACGGATCTGATCTGCAATTTCCTCACGAAGCTGGAAATCATAGCGTCTCATACCCTGGCGGTCGCATGCTGCAAAGTCTTTCTCCTTGCCTTCGATCAGAGCATCAATACCATACAGAGCCACACGTCTGTAATCACCTACAATACGTCCACGTCCATAGGTATCCGGAAGTCCGGTAAGGATATGGCTGTGACGTGCTTTTTTCATCTCTGGTGTATAGATATCAAAAACACCCTGGTTATGTGTTTTGAATTCATATTTTGTAAACATATCATGAATCTGCGGATCTACTTTATAGCCATACATCTCGCATGCTTTCTCTGCCATCTTAATTCCACCGTATGGCATAAATGCACGCTTCAGAGGCTTATCTGTCTGAAGTCCTACTACTTTCTCAAGATCCTTCAGATCTTCGTCAATGTATCCAGGTCCATATGCAGTCAGGCCTGTAACAACCTTAGTTTCCATGTCGAGCACACCATTATTGGCACGCTCTGCTTTCTGCAGCTCCTGCAGCTTTCCCCACAGCTTGTCTGTAGCCTCGGTCGGGCCTTCCAGGAAGGAATCATCTCCGTCATAAGGGGTATAATTGTGACGGATAAAATCACGAACGTTGATCTGTTCTTTCCAACGGCTTCCGCTGAAGCCTTCCCACTGTGCAAAATCTTTCATTCTTGTACCTCTTTCTTTCTATTTTGTAGTTCTCCGCGTATATTGAAGAATTGTTATTGGTTTAACGATTGTAGTATACGGTATTGTTTTTTCCCCGTCAATCGGTTTGGAACATGCTTTTAATAAAATACAATTTGAATGTAAAAATATGGAATTTGCAGGACATGAGTCCTATATTTCAGACTTTCCAAATGCCCCGCATGCGCTCTCTTTCCATATGATTCCAATGGATTCTGATAAATATTCTCAGCAATACCTTTGATAATTTTTATCAACATAATCCAAGGGGCAAAAGTCCTTTGCCCCTTACATCAATGCCTTTTATTTGGGACAAAAGTCCCTTTTATATAGTTCCTTTAAAATTGAAAGAATAATTGATGGAATTGAATATGAATTTGCTACATTTACGATATTTTGCAAAATTGGCACAAACGCTGCACTATACACGGGCGGCAGAACATCTTTGCATTGCACAGCCAAGCCTCAGTCACGCCATTTCACAGATGGAAGCTGAGCTTGGAGTTCCCCTTTTTGAGAAGGTGGGAAAAAGCATTGTGCTTACCCATTATGGGGAACAATTTCTGGCCTGTGCACAGCAGACTCTTATGACACTGGACAATGGAGTGGACGCCCTTCAGCGTGTGGGACGAGGAGAAGGACTGATTCGTCTGGGGCTTCTCTGTACCCTGGGAGAAGACTTTGTTCCCGGGCTTGCAGAACGATTTCTGAAGCAGTATCCTGAGAAAATATCCGTTTTACATTCAATACAGGCATCACCGGACAGCTGCTTGACGGGCTTTGCGCAAGGCGTTTTGACCTTGTTTTCGCCTCTCTGGCGCAGTTTCACACCATTGACCTTGCCCAGACCATTCCTTATCCACAGGTTTATTTTGCCAAAGGCTCCGGTCTTCGTTCTGTAGTTGACGGCCTGTTGCGCCAGATCGGCCAGGAGCCCCAGATTGCCTACGAGACGGAGGAGGACAGCGTAATTGCCGGACTTGTGGCCCATGGATTTGGGATTGCAGTGGTTCCCTACATGGAAATGCTTCTCCGATTACTTTGATTGTCATTATTTTTTCCTCCATTTTAATAAGAATGCTGAATTTGTGATTACCAATACGGAACCTGCGTTGTGGACGAGGGCACCTACGATGGGGTTCAGGATTCCGGTGATGGCAAGGACGATTGCAATAAAGTTCAAGGTCATAGAAAAGGTCATGTTCAGTTTGATGGCAGTCATCATGCGCTTGGAAAGAGCAATGAGATGGGGAAGCTCTTTTACTTCATCGTCTACAAGGGCAATGTCGGCTGCGTCTACTGCGATGTCGCTTCCCACGCCGCCCATGGCAATTCCCACTTCTGCACGCTTCAGAACCGGGGCGTCGTTGATTCCGTCGCCGATCATACAGACCATTTTGTTTTCCTGCTGATAACCATCAATGTATTTCAACTTGTCTTCCGGGAGACAGTTGGCACGGACTTCCTTAATATGAAGCTGGGATGCGATGGTCTTCGCCGCATTTTCATGGTCTCCGGTTAAAAGGACCGACTGAACGCCAAGGCTGTTCAGGGAGTCAATCATGCCGGTGCTTTCCTCACGAAGAGTATCGGAAAGAGCGATGAAACCAGCATACTGACCGTCAATTGCCACATAAGTAACGGTACAGCCGCGCTCTATGTACTGCTTCGGATTAGCCTTACTCTGAATTTTTTGAGTACTATAAAAACTTGCATCTGTTAATTCTTTGCTTTCTCCTGTTTTATCCTCAGTGTCTGCACACTTTTCGGCAATGGTCTTTATTTCCACGCCATGTTCCTTCAAAAGCTTCGGATTTCCCGCCAGAACCTGTTTTCCTTCTGACACTGCACAGACTCCCTGTCCCGGAATCATCTGGAAATCCTCTGCACCGGAAAGTATGATGCCTTCCTTCTTACAGCAGCTTACAATTGCTTTTCCAAGGGGATGCTCGGAAAGCTGCTCGGCACAGGCTGCAAGTCTGTAAATATCATCATTGTTATAATTTTCGCTGTTGCTGACAGCTGCAACCACCTTCGGTGTACCATATGTTAAAGTTCCGGTTTTATCAAACGCAATCACGTTTACCCTTGCAAGCCGTTCCAGGGCATCTCCCTCACGTACCAGGAAGCCATGCTTGGTGGCATTTCCGATAGCCGCCATAATAGCGGTTGGGGTAGCCAGCACAAGGGCGCAGGGACAAAATACAACCAGAATAGTAACCGCACGGATAATCTCTCCAGAAATCAGCCAGGTAAGAGCTGCCGCAGTTAACGCGATCACCACGATCCAGGTAGCCCAGCGGTCTGCGATCCCTACAATCTTAGCTTTCCCAGCGTCTGCGGATTGGACCAGACGGATCATTCGCTGGATGGAGCTGTCCTCCCCAACCTTGGAAGCCTTCATCTCAAAGGCTCCAAACTGGTTGACCGTTCCGCTGGATACCTCGTCTCCCACTGTCTTATCAACTGGAAGGGACTCCCCTGTCATAACCGCCTGGTTGACGGAAGTCTGTCCTGAAATAATGATTCCGTCTACCGGAACCCCTTCCCCAGGAAGTACCCGAAGGATATCACCAACCTGTACCTTTTCCGCAGGGATAACAGATTCTTTTCCATCTTTTATTACCCTGGCGGTCTGTGGTGTTAAATGAACCAACTTTTCGATTCCGGCTCTGGCTCTGGCTACAGTAAGCTCTTCCAGAAGTCCGCCAAGCTGCATAATAAATGCCACTTCTCCGGCCGCAAAATCCTCTCCAATGCACACAGAAGCGATCAGCGCCAGAGATACCAGAACGTCTGCTTTGATGTCAAATTCCGTCACCAGTCCAATGATGGCTTCCAGAATAATAGGAAGTCCGCACAGCACAATGGCAATCCAGGACATGTCAAAGGGGAACGGGGAAATTCCCAGCAGACTTAACACAATGGCGCTTCCAGAGATCACCAGCAGGGTGATGTCTTTCTTCGTGCCGCCGATTTCAAGTAACTCTTCTAACTTTCCCATTAGATTTTTCATGTTATGCCTCTTTTCCATACCTTATGAGGTATAGGTTCATTATACCTATAGGGGTATAGGTTATCAAGAAGGGTAAATGATAAGAATTCTCAAAACAGACGCAAAACAGGCCGCATATCACCCGCAAACCATTTCCGACTCTGACAATAAGTCGGAAATGGTTTGCGTAATGATATGCGGCCTGCTCTGTTGTGCATTGACACATATAAATCTATCACTCAAGAACCGTAACGGAGATCATCCCATATTGGAAAATCGTTCCACTGCTTTGGTAAAGCTCTCGATGGTTTTATCTGCGTCGCCATGCTCAATTCCATCACGAACGCAGTGTTTGATGTGGCCTTCCAGCACTACCTTGCCGCAGCCGTGAAGCGCGGATTTTGCAGCGTTGATCTGGGACAGAACATCCTCACAGGGAACATCCTCGTCGATCATCCGGTCAATGGCCTGCACCTGACCAATTATTTTTTTTAACCTGCGGTGCAGGTTCTCAGAATCCATACATTGTTTCATTTGTTTGATACATCCTTTCTAATCAGCACCTTTTTCCCGGTATCAAAAGAACTGAAGGTCTGCAGGGAAATCTGGTTCATGTATTCATTCATATAATCTACATCATCCACCAGCAGTGCCTTGATAAAATCATTATAGCGCACATTAGATTTCTGAAACCAGCCGCGGATCATTTTCCGGAACATATTCTTCACTTCGTGGTTGGTAATAGACAACTGATACAATTTCCTCATCCACTGGAGTTTCAATATTTTTCCCAGAAAGAAGATCTTCCATATCAACCTTTATATTTGGCGAACCTTCCTGTATCAGCTTTCCAACCAGACTGTTGGAACTGGTATTTGCCCAGAAGTTTTCAAAACGGCCGGTATCCAGAAACTTGGTAATGGACCATGGATTGTAGATGTCCGTGCGGCTGCCGAAACGAAAACCATCATACCAGTACCGAACCTGCTCCAGCTGATCCATGCAGCCAAATTCCATGAGAACCCTTTCTACCTCTTCCCTGTTAAAGCCAAAGGCAGTCTCATATTTCCTGGAATCTGTAGTCACAATTTCCAGATTGTTCAGATCTGAAAAAATAGATTCCTTGGAAATTCTGGTAATCCCCAATCTTGCATCCTGATAGGTTGCACCTTTCACTAAAGCAAAGCTGATAAAAATAACAGGATAGCTTCCCTGCAGTTCCCTGTATTTCTCACTTTTCCATATCTGCAGTCCTTCAAAGTATCTGCTGTATCCGGCATACTGATTGGAAAAGAAATATTCCAGCATACTCATATTCAAAGTTTTTCCAAAACGGCGTGGTCTGGTGATCAGCGTAACTACATCCCCGTTCTCCCACCATTCCTGGATAAAATCAGTCTTATCTACATAAAAATATCCGTTTTCTCTGATAGAACCAAAATCCTGATTTCCAATGGAAATAACTGGTTTCATACTGTGGAAAGCTTCCTTTCATGTCTTCTACTTTAACATTTCTGCTTCCTGTTTACAAGTCATCTGAAAATTTGTTTTACTAATTATTTATCATATGTTATCTTATTCTTACAACACTAAGGGGGAAAGAATGATAATGGAAAAGAAATCGAATCATTTTTCAGGACAACTTGGTTTTGTCCTTGCTGCGGCCGGAAGTGCTGTAGGAGTGGGAAACTTGTGGAGATTTCCATACCTCGCAGCCAAAGACGGAGGCGGCTTATTTTTAATTATTTACCTGATCCTGGTACTTACCTTTGGATTTACCCTGCTCACTTCTGATATTGCCATCGGCCGACGCACACAGAAAAGTGCCATCGGTGCCTATACCCAGATGCGGCCTAAGTGGAAATTCCTGGGAATCCTCACCTTCCTGGTACCAGTCCTGATCATGACCTATTACGCTGTCATCGGCGGATGGATTACCAAATATGCAGTGGTCTATGTAACCGGACAGGCACAGGCAGCTGCCGCAGATGACTACTTCACATCCTTTATTTCTTCTTCCACTTCACCGGTGATCTTCGCCCTGCTTTTCATGGGTGTCACTGCTTTCATCGTGTACAATGGGGTGGAAAAGGGAATTGAAAAAGTATCCAAATGGATGATGCCTATCCTGCTGGTTCTGGTAGTGGTGATTGCAGTTTACTCTCTCACCCTTTCCTATACAGATGCCTCCGGACAGGTGCATACCGGATGGCAGGGATTTCTCTACTACCTGAAACCGGATTTTAAGGGACTGACTGTGCAGCGTTTCCTGCAGATCCTGCTGGATGCCATGAGCCAGCTGTTTTTCTCACTCAGCGTATCCATGGGAATTATGATCACTTACGGTTCCTATGTCAAACCTGAGGTAAACTTAAACAAGGCCATCAATCAGATTGAGATTTTTGATACAGGCGTTGCCTTTCTTGCAGGTGCCATGATCATTCCGGCTGTGTATGTATTTTCCGGCACTGAGGGAATGGGCGCAGGACCAAGTCTGATGTTTATTTCCCTGCCAAAAGTATTCTCCGCAATGGGAAAAGCCGGCACCTTCGTAGGGATCCTGTTTTTCGTAACTGCTATTTTTGCAACCTTGTCTTCCTGTATTTCCGTACTGGAATCCATCACTGCAAACTGCATGGAAATCTTCCATACAGGCCGTAAAAAAACAGTTCTGGTTTTGTCTGCCATCTATCTGGCAGTTTCTGCAGTGATCGCTTTGGGCTACAGTATTTTCTACGTGGAAGTAAAGCTTCCAAACGGTTCTGTGGGACAGCTTCTGGATATTATGGATTACATCAGCAACAGCGTTATGATGCCATTTATTGCACTGCTCTCCACCATTCTCATTGGATGGATCGTAACACCGTATTATGTAATTGATGAAATGGAAAGAAGCGGAGACAAATTCCGCAGAAAAAAGCTTTACCGGGTGATGATCCGATTCGTTGCACCGGTTATGATGTTTATTCTGTTTTTGCAGTCTACTGGAATTTTATTTTAAGTTAAAAAAGGGGGCTGTCGGTTAATACCACATTTCGGTATCCCCAGTAGTAATTGAAAGGATCCCAGCAAGAACGAGGCTTGTTAGCCTTCTACCTGTCTCTTATACACATCTGACGCTGCCGACGAATAG
>NZ_JACOOT010000022.1:0-35952 GCF_014287535.1 Blautia segnis
ATATATTTTGTGTATAAAGCAGCAATAGCTAATGCTGCCAAAAAAGTAATAGCCCCCAACATAGGTAAAATTCTTTTTAATGATTCCAGTCCAATATTTACTTTCTCCTTGTTTCCAAACACTTGAATCCAATATGTTTTTCCATTCGTTAACTTACAGGAATAAGATTCCGTTATCCCACTGCCTAACAGAATATCTTCTACATCTGTTCCAGGAGCCAGTGAATATTCCATATCTCCATATATACCAAGTACCTTTTCGTCACTATCTTTTAAGACAATAGAAATCCCATGCTCCAATGCAAACATTTTTAATATTCCATCTATTTCCTGCACTGAAGTATTCGATAATTGAAGTACCATTTTTTCCGTCTGATTACTCAAACTTCTATCCAACTCTAAAAAATAGCTCCGTGACATCCCCAATGCAACCATTCCATAAATCGCACTACCAACAGTAATCAATAAGCATACTGTAATTATAAATATTTTTGTAGACAAATGTTCTCTAATTAGCTTTATCAATTCGATCCCCCACCCCTCTTACCGTTTTTATATAATCCCCTGCTTTTCCCAATTTTCTCCGCAAATTTTTGATATGATTGTCAACTGCACGTTCTTCACCTTCAAATTCATATTTCCATAGACGATTTAAAAAGCTCTCTCTTGTTATCACGCATCCCTGATTTTCAATCAATTCTTTCAAAATTTCATATTCTTTCTGTGTCAAATCAATTAACTTTTTCCCTATTTTCACTTGATAATTTCCTACAATCAATATTATCTCTCTGTATTTTAACTCGTGATCTTTTGTTATATCTACTCCTTCATATCTACGCAGAACAGCTTCTATTTTTTTTATCATAATTGGAAGAGAAATCGGCTTGGGGATATAGTCATCTATTTGCATTTCAAATCCCTTTATCTGGTCTTCTTCTCTTCCCAATGCACTTATCATAATGATTGGTACTTCCGATTCTTTTCGTATTAGTTCACAAACTGCATACCCATCCATTTTAGGAAGTAAAATATCGAGCAGTATCAAGTCAATTTGTTCTTTCAGAAAAACCGCAATACCATCTATTCCATCAGATGCCGTAATCACTTCATACCCTTGATCCTCTAAAAAAAACTGTATCAGCTCTTGAATATCCAAATCATCTTCTATAATTAAAATTTTTTTCATTCTTAGCTACCTCTTATTTTCCGTTTTTTTTATTTTATCAGTTTTTCTTGTAGTTTTTGTGTATTTCGTTTTTTTAGTATCAACTTTTTTCAAATTACTATCTTAAACAAACACTTACTTTTACATTATCATTTTAAATGTTGAAAGAGGTAGCAGAAAATGCTTTTCGCACCTTCTGTCGCTTTTCACTTATGCTTCATTTATTGCCTTTTTTCTTTGCTAATCCATATCTATTTCTGGCTTCCTTGCTTCCTGTCTGTTCCAACATTTCCTTTTTCTTTGTTTTTTAGCGTATTTCTGTATGGAATTAAAATTGCTTCCATATGCCTATAATACTTGAGCGAACTCGATTGCGGTTACTGTCTCCCCGAACGTTGCCGCCCAGGAATCAAAGTGTCCCATACCCATACGCATGAGTGTGTCATACTGGAGATAACGCATGATAGTGTAAAGCTCCGTCATACTGTTCGATACGGGAGTACCTGTAGCAAAGGTGATCCCTCTGCCGCCGGTCAGTTCATCCATGTACCGGCATTTCATAAACATATCCGAACTTTTCTGTGCATCCGTCTGTGAGATTCCCGCCACGTTCCGCATTTTTGTGTATAAAAAAAGGTTCTTAAAGCTATGGCTCTCATCCACAAACAGCCTGTCCACACCCAGCTGCTCAAAAGTTACTACATCATCCTTTCTGGTCTGGTCATTAAGTTTCTTCATCCTCGTCTGCAGACTCTTTTTTGTTTTTTCCAACTGTTTGATGGTATAATTCTGCCCTGCCTGATGTGCTGCTTCTTCAATAGAAAACGTAATATCTGCGATCTGATCTTCCAGCATGGCAATCTGCCGTTCCCTTGAAAGGGGGATTTTCTCAAACTGTGTATGTCCAATGATCACGGCATCATAATCTCCTGTCGCAATACGGGAACAGAAACGTTTTCGGTTTACCGGCTCAAAGTCCTTCTTTGTTGCCACCAGGATATTTGCTCCCGGATAGAGACGTAGGAAATCACTGCCCCACTGCTCGGTCAGATGGTTTGGCACAACATAAAGATTCTTCTGTGAGAGTCCCAGCCGTTTTGATTCCATACCGGCTGCGATCATCTGGAACGTCTTCCCTGCTCCTACGCAATGAGCCAGAAGGGTGTTATTTCCATACAGCACATGAGCCACTGCGTTTTTCTGGTGCGGCATCAGGGTGATCTCCGGATTCATGCCGACAAACTGAATATGGCTTCCATCATATTCCCGTGGACGGATGCTGTTAAATCGTTCATTATAAATCTTACAGAGATCTTCCCGTCGGTGCAGGTCTTTAAATATCCACTCTTTAAATTCCTCTTTGATCAGCTCCTGCTTCTGCTGTGCCAGCATTGTTTCCTTCCGGTTTAATTCCCGGTGTTCCCCCTCGGCATCCTGTACCGTGTCATAAATCCTGGTATCTCTAAGGTTTAAGGCATCTTCCAAAAGACGGTAGGCATTGGCTCTCTGTGTTCCATAAGTGGAAGTGACAAGGGCATTTCCGTAGCTGTCCACATTCTTTCCCATAACATTCCATTGTCCGGTCACTTCGGCATACTGGACTTTGACCTTGCTCCCTACATAATATCTTGGTGTATGAAATGTCTCTGCCATGAACCTTGTAATGTAATCCTCGGAGATCCAGGTTGCCCCAAGTCTTGCCTCAATCTCTGACGCATCCAGATCTTTTGGCTGCACCTGCTCCAAATACTGCACGTTCACCTGATATTCCGGATGATCTTCTGCAAACTGTTTTGCGATCTGCAGTTTCTCCCTCACATTTCCAGAAAGATATTCGTCCGACGGCTCCCATTTTTCACTGATCGGATTCTTAAAGATCACCCCTGCCAGTTCTTCGGTAAGTTCTGCTTCTGTTTTCCCGGAAAGCTGTGCCATATAGGAAAGGTCAACGCCTGCCCTCTCACCAATGGAAACCGCAAGTGCTTCACTGGCAGTATCCACGGAAGTTACCGTTTCTGCCCTGCGGATTGTCCTTTTGGTAAAAATATCCGCTTTCCGTTTCAGTTCTCCCTTATCATCCAGAAATTCCAGAGAAGTCAAAAGACAATAGCTGCTGTCCTGGCTAAATGCCCGCTTATTGGCATTACTGCTAAGCAGACCATACTTTGCTGTAAAAGTATCATATTCTTCATTAAGTTTTTCCTGCAGCTTTGTGATCTGTTCATCGCTTCCCTCTTCCATCTGGCACTGGATCAGTTCATTCGTAATATCACGAATCTTCACCATCCCTTTGACACGTTCCGCTGTCATTGCCGGAAGCTCCATGCGGTTCATCACAGAGTTTTCCCGGTAATAAACTTCATCATCTACCACAGTAAAACTAAAATTCTTTACCTCCGGGTCTGCCGGGATAGAGACAACATCCTCCTCCAGCTCTGTATCCGAAAGTTCCAGTTCCGTGATCGTACCATGGATATTCTGGACAGCTTCTTTTAATTGTTCTTCTAAGGTAATTCCTTCTTTTGGTTTTACGGTCACTTCCTGCTTTCCATACTGGGTACTTTCTGTAATAAACTCACCAAGCACCATTTCCGGATGCTCTGCAAAATAAGCATTGACTGAATAGCCTTCCGGTGTTTCCTTTAAATTTAACCATTCCGGTTCCTCAATGGATGCCCTGTCCCTTTTCTGGAAAAACAGAATATCAGAAACAACACTGGTATTGGCATTTCTCTGGAACGCATTATTCGGTAATCGGATGGCTCCAAGCAGTTCTGCCCGGTTTGCGATATACTGTCTCACTGCCGGATTCTGCTTATCCATCGTTCCACTGGAAGTTACCACTGCAACTACGCCGCCCGGACGCACCAGATCAAGGGATTTTGCAATAAAATAATCATGGATCATAAAATGATGCCGGTCATACCTACGGTCACTGACCTGATACGCTCCAAACGGAACATTGCCTATCACACAGTCGAAAAAGCTATCCGGATAACTGGTTTCCTCAAATCCCTGCACGGCAATCTTATTTTTCTGGTAAAGCTGTTTTGCAATCCTGCCTGAAACCGGGTCAAGTTCCACACCGTACATATTGGTTTTGCCCATACTCTCCGGGATCAGTCCCATAAAGTTACCGACACCACAGGACGGTTCCAGAATATTTCCCTGTTTCAGTCCCATATTTTCCAGTGCTTCATACATACTTCGGATTACTATCGGGGACGTATAAAAAGCATTTAAGGTCGATGCCCTTGCTGCATTGTATTCTTCCGGTGATAAGGTATTCTTTAACTCCAGATACTCATCTGCCCAGCTGCTGTTATTTTCCTCAAATGCCTGTGGGATGCCACCCCATCCAACATATCGGGATAAGATTTCCTGTTCTTCGGGTGTTGCCAGACGTTCTTCTTTCTCCAAAGTCTGTAACAAATGGATGGCTTCCATATTTGCCTTATACTTTGCCTTCGGACCGCCTGCTCCAAGGTCATTATCCTGAATCCGAAAGTTATGCGGTTCTGTTACAATCTTTTCTGCTTCCGGTTTCAAATATGGCTGGAATTCTCCTTCATATCCAAACAGTTCATTTTCTCCGGGAATATAATTGCGTCCGGTTTCCAGGCACCGGAACACATCGGCAGTTGGTGCATTGCTGACTGCATAAAACTCATCATACGAATATTTAGGGAAATCTTCTGTATGATAGGTCGACAGATGAAGTTCTGTATTGGAACGGGTCTGTGCAACCAGATCTTTTCCCTCTAGTCCTTCCGGCAATACCCCTACTGCTTCAAAGTGATACCCCTGATACTCAAAAACACCCTCATCCCAGGACTCTGCCAGTTCTTCTGCTGTTTTAGCTGTTGTCTCTTCTTCTGGTTCAGTTGGTTCCTGTCCCTCAGAATCTTTCGTTGTTTCCTGTTCCTGACTTTCCAGAATAGATTCTTCGGCAGTAACCTCTTCCTCTTCTATTTCCTCCACATCTGACATATCGACTACGGTCGGTTCTGCCACTGCCTTCGTATCCAAGAAATCAAACATGGTCATCTGGTGCCCTGACGGTTCTGTAAAGAATGGTTCTGCTTCCGGTGTCGGAAATATCGTATAGGTTCCTTCTGCATACTGGTGGAGTTCTGAAAGAAGTTCTGTTTTTTGCTGATAGTTTGTCCCATACGCTTCAAAATCCAATGGAAGAGCTGCCAATGCTGCATCCATCTTCTGTAACAGTTCTTCTGTCTGCTCTGGATTCTCTAAAACTGCCATCATTTCTTTTCCTGGTTTTTCCCAGAAGAAATCATCCGTAAATGGCCTGTCTATCTCTTCCGGAAGACGGTCATAAAAGCGGAGTACCTTATTTGCCATCTGTTCCCGTTCATATTCCGGCATACGAGCATAATCTTCTTCCCGCAGGAACTGGTCATTCTTTATCAGATAAGCTACTCTATTTGCAACTTTATTCCAGGATAATAAAATTGACGTATATGGATTCCCATAAGTACCTCTTGCAAGAAACAATCCTTTTCCATCATAGTTTGCGTGTGAATCATCGGCACCGGAAAGTGCATGACTGCTTCCACCAATCCCATACTGTTCCTTGATAAAACCTGTCCTCGATCTTTCATCTTCATGCAGCAGATAAAAGGAATACGTCCTAAGCCTGCCCTGCGAATACGCTCCACCTCCTGCAAGATAGGCATCAATCTCATCCTGCGTAATGAACATCGGATGTTCTTTCCATGCAAACCCGTCTCTTGCCTGATAAGGGATGACATCATCCGCAAACTTCTGAAACTGCTTTGAGATATTTATAGGATTATAATGATGGAAACGCATAATGGAATGATTTTCTTCATAGGCTTCTGCCAGTGCATCCAGTCTTTCATTCAGTTCCGAAAGCCACTTGGAATCTTCCAGTTTTTCTTCCAGATAATCCGTGATCTCCGGATAGATACTGCGAAGATGTGGTAAGTCCTCTTCGTCAAAAACAATCTCCGCTACTCCTTCTGCCATATCCCCTTTCATATAGGCAAGAGCCTGGGCGTGTTCTTTTACTGCATTACTTCTTGCCGCATCCAATACAGACTGCGGTGCATATTCACCCTGGTCTAAAAGCTGATGGATACGTCCGCTGACATCTTCCCATGATAAAAATGCCTTATCTAAGATATGGTCTGTAACCGTATGCCCCACTGCGATCTGCATCCCGGTTTCATCAAACCAGACTGAATATTCATTTCCATCAATCTGAAAACCTTTTCCCCCTTTGCGGTATTCACGCTTCACAAACTCCGTATATTCCTCCGGTGTCTGTTCACTCATGAAATTATAGATGATCCGGAGCTGGCTTGCTTTCCGGTTTCCTCCTGTCCGTAAGATCTCATCGACAACTTCCTCTGGAATCGGGATTTCTCCGGCATAAAGGGCAGCTGCTCTTTCCTCGATCTGCCGCCTTTGTTCATCTGCGGTGGGATATTCGGGCAAAGATAAAGCAGAGGCGATCTCTTCCTCTGCTTTACTCAATCCATCTTCTCTTGTATCTTCGACTAACTGTATACCAATTCCGTCAAGATGCTCTCTTCCGCTGTTGCCATCAGTACGTTCATGTGTGCTGTCCATGCCATCGGATCTGCTTCCTTGTCCAGTGCCGGATTCTTCTCCAGCAGTTTCTCCATCTGGCTGTCCATTCTCTCCTGTGCTGCTTTCTCGATCTGTTCCAGATGGCTGTTCAGCTTCCCGGTCAGGAACAGGCTCTGATAAAGGCTGTTCTTGTGTTCTTTCAGAAATGTCCTCCGCAGCATCCCGTATTTCCCGATCGTTACTTCTTCCTCTTCGACGGTCAGATTCGGAAACAGGTAATCTCCCTTGCGATGATATGTCAGTTCCATAATCGGTTCCTCCTTCATTTTCAATATTTTCTTCTTTTTTCGTTTCTGCATCCTGGTTTTTAGTTTCACGCATTAACGTGGTAAAGTTATTATAATTCCTTTCATTGGAATTTTCAACCTCTTTTCTCGCTTCTTCCAGAGAAATTTTATGTACGGTCTTTCCAATATCAATCAGAATACTCTCACTGAGCTGGCTTGCCGCATTTCCAAGGAAGGTGAGAACTGACAGATGGTTATAATCTGTAATATGCATGAAGTCCTCTTCTTCCAGAAGTTCCATCGGGTCAAGCCCGCATCGCCTGGAAAGCAGATAGTAAACACTGTCTGTTGCCAGCTGACGGAAATCACTGCGAATCGTCACCTCATCCAGATCTTCCAGATAAGTACCTTCTACAGCATATTCCAATCCGTCCAGGTATTCCTCCAGATTATCACTGACCATTTCCCTTGCGACTGCCATCAATGCATCCTGCAAAGTTGCTGTATCCTTTTCTTCCAGAGCATAGACCTCTGCCAGATGGGTGAGGATCTCTTCTCTCTGGTGTTCCTGCATCTGCCACAGATACGGGCTTCTGCCCCCGGCTACCATATGGGTATCCGAAATATCAAACACATAACGAAGTTTGGTATTCTGCCAGGTTTCATCAAACAGGGCAATTCCTCTTGCACCACGATTTACCCAGCGTAACATCTTTTCATTCCATAGTTCCAGTGATGCTCAGGCTGTTGCGTCTGGACGCTGTGCATGGATCAGAAGCTGGTCTGAAAAAGAATAACGATATAACCTTGATGCTGTGTCCATATAATCCATCCAATCCCCTGGCGAACTGCTCACTGATACGGCATGTTCCTGCACCAAGTTTCGGATGTCCTGTAGTTTAGACATTAAACTTCCCTCCTATCAATAAAAAAACAGCCCACTCTTTTTTAGAATTGGCTGCATAAAATGTACTTTACTTTTCGGAGAGAAAATGCTATATTCTAATTGAAAAGAGTAACCGCCCACAAGGTGGATGCTCCTGGATTAGGTTTTAATTTATTTTGCTCTCAAAGAGAGCTGCCTATCCTGTTGGCAGACAGGGTAGGCTATTTTTTTCGCTTGTTGTCCCTATTATCCAAATAGGCAAGCAAAGCAATCAGAAACGTACCGCCTAAGAACAATAAGCTCAAGACTTCGTATGTATCCATTCGCTCCACCTCCCTTCTTCTATATCCCTTAACGGAATCTGAAAATCCAGGAGGTTTTTACCAACCCTGTACACGGTTGCTCCAGTAATATTCTAACAGGTAACTCTCCGCAAAGCAATTCCTTTTTACTTCATACGGTTTTATATTCTGTTTTTCTCTTATCCTCTGGCCAATGCAGTTTCCATTCCAGATATTCCTCTTCTGTAATTCTTCCATCGCCCAGTTTCTGCTTTTTCCCCATCCATTCCTGCAGATAAGACATTGTTTTTTTATCCCTCATTGTGATTCCAACTGTTTCACTTTCTGAATCATTTAGCAGGAACAGATGAAAAAGCCCTCTATTTTCTTCATCCATCCAGAATAAAGTTTCCATTAATTCGTCCATTGTCGCAATTCCAGGACTTAAAAAATTCCGGACATCAACTTCCAATATTTCTGCTATCCGGATAAGCGTTTCCTGCTTCGGTGTACGCTGTCCACTTTCATATTGGGCAATTCTCACATCTGCACTATTTTCTCCATACCCTAACCTGCACCCCAGTTCTTTTTGAGTTATGTTGCGAAACATACGGATTTTTCTTATTCTTACTCCTAATTTCAATTTCTTCTCCTTTTCAAAATGGGGCTGTGCAGTAACCACAGCCCCAGAACACTATTTATATTATCATTTGCGTTTTCTCTTAACTGTCACTACAGTTCCCAGGCATCCTGCTGATACCGCAAGAGCCAGCACAAAAATAGCAATATTTGTGTTATCTCCTGTTTTTGGTGAACTGGATACGGAAGTCGCATCAGAACTATGGGAAACAGGAGTGCTGCCTCCCTGGTTTTCTGATGTTTCCGGAGTATCTTTTTCCGGAGCTTTCTCATTTGTCAGATCCAGAGTATATTCAATCACAGGAGTACGGTCATTGACATACTCAAACTGAATCTTATGCTCTGTTTCATCAAGCTGATATCCATCCAGTGTTTTTGTTTCTTTCAGGATATATGTGATTGCTTTTTTATACTGCCCATTCTTAAAAGTCGCAATCGGATAATTCTTTGATTCTGCATGGCCGGCACTGTCTGTTACCAGAGTTTCCAGAACTTTACCTTTACTGTCACAAAGGGCAAATTCTACACCTTTCATTGGCTTCTTGGTATCTTTATCCGTTTTATTTAAGATTACCTTGCCCATTGCCTGTTCATCTTCCATTTTGGCTCCCTGAACATCTCCGGTGTCCTTAACCTCAAATGTCACTTTATTTGCCACAATATAGCCTTTCGGTGCTGTTTCCTCCAACAACGTATAAGTGCCGACTGAAAGTTTCTCTACATAATGGGGCTGATCACCAGATGTCCAGCTTTCCATAACTTCCTGGTTTTCATTAAGAATATACAGTTTAGCACCTTTGACCTCGCTGCTTCCATCTGTCATATCAACTTTACTGATCAGAATTTTTGTTGTATCATCCTGCATTTCTACTTTCTGTATATCTGCAGTATTTTCTACTACAAACGTAATGGATTCTGCAGTTGCATAACCATCAGCAGGAATTGTCTCTGTTAATGTATATTTCTTTCCAACTTCCAGTTCCTTAATGATGTGTGGTGTGCTTCCGGAAGTCCACTCATCCACAACGTTTCCCTCTGAATCGGATACTTTCAGTTTTGCACCTGGTAATTCTTCCCCGGTTGTAATATCTGATTTTGTGATTTCAAAAGTAGTTGGCTCATCTTCATAAGTGAACTCGAAGGATACTTCTGCAACCTCTTCTCCCGCATAAGCAAAATCAAATTCCTTGATTTCTTCTGTTGTCACAAATCCAGCAGGAGCCTGCACTTCTTTTACATAGTAGTTGCCATTGATTGGAAGATCTGCCGTAAATACAATCCTTCCATCCTGATCCGTAGCTTTCTGCTCGATCATGGTATCTGCTTTCAGGATTACTTCG
The DNA here is from genome assembly GCF_014287535.1 of Blautia segnis. Classification (NCBI taxonomy): domain Bacteria; kingdom Bacillati; phylum Bacillota; class Clostridia; order Lachnospirales; family Lachnospiraceae; genus Blautia; species Blautia segnis. Next base: position 10,175 of record NZ_JACOOT010000022.1, read on the forward strand.
CCTTCTGCATTTAAAATATCATTCTTTGTATAAAGTGCAAATACTCCGCCTTCCAGAACACGGTCTGTATTTTTTTCTTTCTTAACTACAGTTACTTTTGCTTTCTGGCGGTTATTCTGCCAGTCCTCATCATAAGTCACAACCGGAGTATTCTGATCACGATAAGTCAGATCAACCTCTCTAATTTCTCCATCCAGAACATATCCATCCGCCGTCTCTTTTTCCTTTACATAATATTTGCCTAAAGGAAGATCTTCTGATCTTGCATATCCAAGAGCATCTGTCGTAATTGTTGCTACCAATTCGTCCTTTTTATAATAATCACTGCTTTCCCCATCTGCAGCCTTGATATCCTCCGCTGCATAAATTTCAAAAGTAACATCTTTCAAAGAACCTGTAACATAGCCAAATGCTGCGTCCATGCCGCCTGCCAGCATATCTTTCCAGGTAACTTCCTTGACAAATTCACCTTTTTTATTGATGATGATTCGTCCAACCGGAACAGCATCCTTCATTTCTACTTTTTGAACATCTGCAGTATCAGAAACTGTAAATTTCACTTCCTCCGCCTGCAGATAACCATATGGTGCAAACTCTTCCCGAAGTGTGTAGGTTTTTCCCACATGGAGTCTTTTTATTACATGAGCTTTTCCTTTTACAGAAGTCCATTTTTCTACTTCTTTTCCGTCTGAATCCAAAACCGTCAGTGTTGCTCCGTCAAGTTCCACACCTGTTGTAATATCTGATTTCGTAAATTCAGTTGTTGTCGGCTCATTCTTAAAAACGGTTTCCAGTTTTACTGTTTTTACTTCCTGTCCCTGATATTTCACAGTCACCTCAATCTGCTCATCTGAAGATACAAAACCATCTGGTGCTGCCAGTTCTTTTATATAATAAGTTCCAAATGGCAGATCCTGCTCAAAAACAGTTTTTCCATCTTCACCTGTTACCGCTTTTGTAAGCAGTTCGTCTGCTTTTACCAGTACCTTATCCCCTGCTTTTATATCCTCTTTTGCGTAAAGACCAAACTCTGCTCCAGAAAGCCCTTTCTCATTTTCAGCATCTTTTTTCACAACTGACACTTCTACTTTCTGGCGGTCATTTATAAACTCTGCACTCTGTGAGATCACTGGTGTATTCTGGTCTGCATAGACGAAAGAAATCTTCTGTTCTTCTTCATTTAATACAAATCCCTCCGGTGCAGTCTTTTCTACAACTTTGTATTCTCCTAGAGGCAGATTATCAAGCTCTGCTTTTCCGGATTCATCCGTTGTCAGTTCTGCAACTTTTTCACCCTTTGCATATTTCAGGATTCTTTTTCCTGTATCATCTTTCTGGAAATCTGCTGTATAGATATCCTCTGCAGCATATACTTCATATACTGCACCGGAAAGGTTTTGAACTTCATACCTAAAATCATTCTTATAGGTCGAAAGAACCTCTCCTTTTTTCTGTACAGTGAGTTTTCCTTTCACCGAATGGTCCTCATATACCACTTCAATGACCGCATCACCTGAAACCGGATCCGTCTGATACAGGGTATTGGTATCCACCTGTATTTCGACATAATTTTTGTTAATGGTATAACCGTCCGGTGCTGTTACCTCTTCGATTCTATAATGACCAATTTTTAAATTCTGAGGCAGTACCAGATATCCATCTATATCTGTGAAATATGAGGTATGTGTAACAGTTGTCGGGTATGTAGTTACCTGCTCTACATATTTTTCATGATCCATATCATAAATTTTAAACTCTGTTCCCGGAATTAGAACAGATTTTTTAGTCTCATCATCCTGTTTGATAATTTTCAGTTTTGCAGAAAATTCTTTATCCAAAAGAACTCTCCATGTCTGCGGCTCTGTTGGTTTATTCTCTGTAATCCGGACAATAAAATCATCTACAGGTTTGTAATTATGGGGTGTTGTAGTTTCTCTCACCAGATATGTTCCATATGGAATTGCAATGGATTTTACATAGCCTTTCTCATTTGTAAAAATTTCCGTTGCTCCATTTTCACCGATCACAACTGGCTCTGCAGAGGAAAAATCATAATTTCCATCCTCTTTTACCACCAAAGAAGATACCAGATATGCACTAAATCCAGCTCCGGATAGTAATGCAGCATCTGTGTCTCCATTATTGGCAACTTTAATAAGTTCAAACGGCTGTTTCTTCACCGTTTCCAGTGAGGTACACTCTTTTTCTACAACCGCTGTCAGATCACCTTCATCACTGCATACAAGATCATATTCATGCTCGTCTGCCAGATATCCTACGGATGGGGTAATTTCCTTGATGTAATACTCTCCAAGATAAAGATTCTCTATCCTTGCTTTTCCTTCTTTATCGGTAGTTAGCGTACAAATCTGACTTCCGGCTTTATAAATAACGCCTGTCTTTCCATCTGGATGGGTAATGTCGTTTCTTGCATAAAGTCCATACACCGCATTTTCCAGGGAAGCATCTCCCTGTGCCTTATTTTCTTTTGTCTCGGCATCTTTTTTATTCAAAGAGATTGCAGCACTGACCCTGTCATTCACAAAAGTATGACTGAAAGAAATTTTTGCCTGTTCATCATTGGTATAACTGAACTGGAAAGAATAAGTATCTTTCTCATTTCTGACATAACCAGCCGGAGCCTGGACTTCTTTTACATAATAAGAAAATCCCACTGGAAGATCTGCTTTAAATGCTGCTTTTCCATCAGTACCAGTAATTGCAGTCTCAATCAGAGCATCTTTTTTTACTGCTACTTTTCCATCCACAGTTTTCATATCCTGCGCTGCAAACAGAGCAAAATGCCCTCCGGATAGTGTATTTTCAGTATCTTTGTCTTTCTTTATCACCTGCACCACTGCTTTCTGACGGTCATTTGTAAAGATAGTCTCTGAGAAAGCCGCTTCTGCAGTCTGCCCTGCATAAGAAATGGTTACTTTTTTTGTTTCTTTTGCATTATAAAAATTTTCCGGGGCCTGTGCTTCTGTTACATTATAGCTTCCAAGCGGAAGATTCTTTACCGTTACAGAACCGTTCTCACCTGTGATCAGATTTTTCGCTACTTCTGCGCCTTTTTTGTAAACTGTTTTTCCACCTGCTGTTACAATATCCTCGGCAGCATATACGTTATAAACGGCTCCTTTCTGACGGCGTTTCTCATACTGGAATAAAGTTCCATTTTCATCAGATACAGCTCCTACGAAAACCTCACCCTCTTTATAAACAGTCAGATTTCCTTTCTGCTCTTTGTCCGTTACAGTCTGTTTGGTCGTACTGCCAACTACTAATTTCACTCCATAAGAGGAAGCCTGGACAACATAACCTTCTGGTGCTGTAATTTCCTTTAAGTAAACTGTATCCTGTGTCTTAGTAAGAGTTACACGTGAAGAACCATTGCTGTCTGTTGGCGGCATTTTAGCAATCAGCTTTGTGCAGGCGTTATCACTATATACCCCATACACGGCTCCAGCTAGATTTTTTCCAGTATCTCCATCTTTCTTTGTAATTTCAATAACTGCTTCTTCCGGCCAGTCAACTGTAATCTGCAGGTCAGAGGAATCTGTATAGTAGCCAAAACCAATGTCCTGTGAACTCTCCAATTTTAAGAGCATTGCATGGAAATCCAAAGGGAAATTAGATGTAATCGCATACTTTCCTTTCAGGCTACCCATATTGGCTGTTGTAGCTACAAGATGGAATTTCTCTCCACCCTTTACAGTGACATTTCCAGATGCCGTTTTTCCTGTGGTTTCATTAACAAGGCTTACTCCGTTCTCCAGATGAATGGTAATGGTAAATGCTTCATTTGCCTTCCAGGTAAAACTTTCTGTTTCCTTTCCCGTTGCATTAACGGAAAGTCCTGGAAGAAGTTTCATTGCTGTCGGATCAGGCATTTTAGCAAGAGCTGCTTTAATCTCTTTCAGCATATTTTTAGCGGTTGTAGAAAGCGCACCTCCAAATCCGGATTCGCCATCATATAAATAGTCAACCAGGTAATGCTGCATGGCTCTTGTCTCAGAACTGCATCCATATTTTTCCATAATGGATTTTACATTATATCCATTGAATGTATGTCCCCATCCTGGACCGCCATATCCATAGAATAAGGCTTTTCTCAAATATTTATCATCTCCGCCTTCATCCAGTTCAACCATATTTTTATATGTTGTCCCACTTGGAGGTGACTGCATGGAGTGCTGCATACAATACGCATTTACTGTATAAGTCTTTCCGCCTGCTTTGTAACGAACATATTTGTAGCTGTCATTTCCACCCTGTCCCATAACTGTATCAAACGGATGAAGCTGGCCATCTGAATAATAGTAATATTTATTTGCTTCAATATTTGTTGCATCATCCCATGGAGTATCGGTTGCAAGTAACATGATACCATTTTCTGCCTGATCCATGGAAACACTTAGGTCAATGTCATCTGCTGGCATTTCAAAACTGAATTTATCCGATTCTTCGTGATAAGTCACCTCTGAATACAATAAATCTTCTGTATTCTCTGTCTGGTTTGCCTGTACTTTTGTTGTTCCTACTGCAATTAAGCTGCCTTGCGGCATATCTCCGGAAAATACAACGGTTTCTCCTGGCTGATACTGTCCATCTTCATGGTTCAGCTCAATATGAAATTCCTCTCCACGAACAATATTTACCTGATAATTTCCATCTGCATCTTCTGTTTTCTCTGTTCCATCTGTAAAAGAGTCGTCTGTCGCCTCTGGCGTTTCTTCCGGATCTGTATCTGTAATTTCTTCAAATGTGCTGTCTGTATCCGGATTATCATCTATGGCAGGTTCTTCTGTTGAAACTTCCTCAGACGGGTTTTCCGGGATTGGTGTATCTATTGGCTCTTCCTCAACCGGAATTTCTGTCGGAGTTACTTCTTCATAGATTTCATCCTCTGACGGAATTTCTACATTTACCTCATCCTGCACAGGTCCTTCACTCTCTGCAGTGCCTATGGCTGGTTCCTCGCCTTCTGCTTCATTCTCATCTTCCTGATTGCTTACAGATTCCTGATTCTCAGATTCAGCAACCTGCACCACCGCTTCCTTTACAATCAGCTTACGATTGATCTGATAAATTGGGTGGCCACTTACTGGCTCTACATAATAAACAGCTTTGTATGTATCTTCGTAATCTGTTGTAAAGTCCTGCTTTTCCTCATTTTTTGCCTCATGGAAAGTGATCTTCACCTTTTTTTCATCTGGTATTTCCAGTCCGGTAAAATCTTTCTCCACTTCAAAAATACTGCCTGTTTCCAGTTCCAGATCTTTTGCTTTTACCACCTCATCTGCATCAAGTTCATTTTTTACCTCTTCGTATAACGGTGGCTCTTCTGGCACTACATCTGCCGCATAGGACAGTATTGGAGATAGAATTGTAGATAACACTGTAAGCATTGCCAAGAATCCCGACAAAAATCTTCTCATATTTTTTTTATTCTTCATTCTTTTTTCCTTTCTTCCGTTCCGGGAAAATCAACTGAAACTTTGGATTTCCGGTTTCTGAAACCTCCATCTTTATAGTTGCTTCATACTTCCTTTTTGTTTTCTCTGATACCAGATCTTTGAAATGCACCTGCTTCTCACTCAGCAGCTTCCTGACAGTTGCTTCATCAAGTGTTTTTCCCTGACTCTCAAAAAATCGGTTATTTTTCCATAAAGTAAAACTGCAATCACTTCCTGAACAATAATAATTTCTCTTTCCCACATAAACCTTATTGCCGCATCTTGGGCATTTTCCAATTTCTTTCCGACCATCTGAAAATAGTTTCTGGTATTCTTCCACTGGCTGTCCATTATCACTTACCAATTTGGTAACCATTTTTTCAATTTCGAAGAGAAATTCTTCTACATTTTTCTGGCCTCTGGAAATCAGTGTCAGATCATTTTCCCATTCTGCTGTAAGTTTTGGTGATTTGATCATTTCCGGAAGAATCCTGATCAGATTTCTTCCATCTGCTGTAGGTAATATCTGCTTCTTTTTACGCTCAATAAAGCCTTTCTCAATCAGTTTTTCAATAATCGCTGCCCTGGTAGCCGGAGTTCCAAGCCCTTTTCTCTCTGCGTCTTCTATCGTATCCGAGCTTCCAGCGTGTTCCATGGCACTAAGGAGCGTATCCTCTGATACGCTTTGTCAAGGGTGTTTAAGAAATTTTTTCGCTTTGTTCAAACTCTTTTGCACAATCATTCAAAATAAGCCGCTTAATCTTATCGGTCATCGTTTCCTTGCTCGTTTCGCTGAAATGCAGCTTGACACGATAGGTTGTCTTTCCAATCCTCTTTACCATAACGGGCTGCTGTGTACCTTGTGCGGTCAGAGGGGAAGCGGTAGGGGTGGCGGTGCGGGTGTTGGTTTCGTTGCTCATAGGCTCTCCTTTCAAAGATAAAGCCCCATGCGGTCAGCACATGGGGCGGTGGTCGGTATAGTGAAAGTGCGAAAGTGCAAAGTGCAAAGGGTCTGCGTTTTGCACTTTCAGCTTGCGGGTTCGGGTGGCTGCTTCTTCTTGATGAAGTTGTACCATTGACCGCCGACACGCCTTGCGCCTAAAATGCCGCCCATGTTGCGCTTGGCGTTCTGTACCGTCCTCTCGGATATTCCAGCTTCGGCTGCGGCTTTTACAATGTCCTCGCTGGCAAGCTCTTTCCCGTCTGCAAGCAGGTCAAGTATCAGCCGTTCAGCCTGTTCAGTTTTGGTGGCGTTGTTGCCGCCCGCGCCGGACAGCAGCTCGTCGGCGGTGATGTCGTATTCGCCTATCCATGAAAAGCCCGTTTCCGGGTCAAGGCAAAAGGCAACGGGCTTTCCCTCCGGCGCAAGGGAAGATTTGTCATGGACGATAACGCGCACATTCGGTTCTCGCTTCACGCGCCCGATCAGCAGGACACTCCGGGCGGCTGCGCGGAAGTCGATAGAACCTAATCCCCGGTACGCGCTCTGTCCTCCGGCTGCTTTGTTCAAATGCCCGATAAGGATAACGGCACACCCGGTACGCTCCGCAACTTCGGCAAGGCGGCGGAACATGGGGCGCACTTCGTTTGCCCGGTTCATGTCGGTTTTTTCACCCATGTACGCCTGTATGGGGTCAAGGATAATCAGCCGCGCCCCGTTCTGCGTGATTGCCTTTTCTATGCGCTCATCGGACAGGGTAAGCTCCCGTTTGGCTTCATCAATCACAAGCACCCGGTCAAGGTCTGCGGCGGCTTCTATCAAGCGTGGCTTGACGGTATCGCCCAGCCCGTCCTCGGCGGTCTGGTAAATTACTTGGAATGGCGGCAAGGGCTTCATTCCCGGCAGCGTTCCCCCGGTGGTGCAGGCGGCGGCAAGGCGTAGGGCAAAAGTGGTCTTGCCCTCGCCGGGATTGCCTTGCACAATGGTTACTTTCCCAAAGGGAATATACGGCTCCCATAGCCATTCAACGGTCTGCGTGTCAACCTCGCTCATGCGGATAATCTCAACGGTTTCTTCCTGTGGCGGCTCTTTCAAGCCGTAAATCGCTTCCCGGATATACTTCCCGTCTGTGATTTCTGCCCGGTGCTGCAATACCTCGTTCCAGTCCTTGAAAAGAGGGATAAGCCGATGGACGGTCAAGCCCTCCGGCACAAGCTCTGCAAGGCGGCTGCAAGCGTCGCTTCCGGCTTGGTCGCTGTCAAGGCAGAGGTACACGGTCTTGATGTTCGGACGGTCAGAAAGGAAACGCAAAAGGGCTTTTTCGCCCACGCCGCCCAACGCCAGATAGCTTTGCTTTTGCCAATCCTTTTTGAACAGGCAGAGGAAAGATAACAGGTCAATGGGGGCTTCAAAAACAAACAATCTTTCGCCCTCGCCCCGGTAGCAGAAGTTAAAGGCTTTGTCGCTGCCTTTCACATCAAGCCGGAAGCTCCCGGCTGTGCCGCGCTGGTGGGCGTAGCGTGGTACTCCGTCCTCGTCCCGCCCTACGAATACGGCGTTGTGGTGGGCGGCTTCCTCGTAAATATCCCCGGTGGCAAAGAAAAAGCCCGTCACATCTTCATCAATGCGGCGGGCTGCTGTGAGGTAGTTCCTCGCTATGCGGTTGTCGGTGCTGCGGGGTGGCAGTCGGAAGTCGGATAGGGGCGCGGGGCTTGGTCTGTCCGGCGGCGGGGCGGCTCCTTTTTCGCCTGTCAGCAGTTCAACGGCTTCGGTGAAGCTCTTGCCGAAAAACTCCATGACAAAATCAATGGGTGCGCCGCCCTTGCTCTGGCTGTGGCGATACCATTTGTTTCCCCGGACGGTCAGGCTGTCGTGCCGTTTCCATCGGTATTCCTGTCCGGCGCGGGTAAGCTGCTCTCCCTGTGATTGCAGGAAAGAAACAAGGTCGGCTTGGTTGGCGCGGTCTATTTGTTCTTGGGTGTAATACATGGCTGATACCTCTCTTTCTGTGGTTGAATTGTTCATAGTTTTGAAGTAAAATAAAGTCAACAAACATGAATTTGACAAAGGAGTGTGATTGTATGAAGAAGTTGATAACACTTGTCTTAGCATTAGTTTGTGTGTTAGGTTTGGTCGGTTGCAATCAAAAGGCTGTTAGTGCTTCAGAAGTGTATTCTTTCCCCGAACCTACAACAATGATTACAGTGTCTTTCTACTCACAAGGAGAAGAAACTGCATTTGAAATTGGTTCAGAGGAATATGACTCCAATGATTTATCTACAACCCCTGTTATTAACTGGTTCTATGATTTGAAGCTGACTGCTTGCGATGAGCCAGAAGCAGTAGAAGGCTCGGAAAGTTATGAATTCTATGTGAAAGGTGAAAGTGCTTTTACCTACGAAGATAGAGGTAGCGAAGCATATATTATCATTGGTGGGAGCTACTACAAGGTAAGCAATCCTTCTGCTCCACCGATTAACTAACCCAATTCCAGTTTATCGGAAAGTGTTTAGGACGGACAGGCAAAACAGCTTGCCCGTCCTTTCCTTTATCGCTCCTGTTCCTGCCGCTTGGTGCGGATCTGCGTCTGCTCCGGCTGGTCGGCGCGGAGTGCAATATCCACGCACCTGCGGATTTTTTGAAGCTCGGCAACCTCGGCGCGGGTATCTTTCAGTTTGGTATAATCGCTGTCCCTCTGTGTTTTGAGGTCAGCATATTCCTGTTCCCATTCCGCAATAGGCAAGGTCTTTGTTCCTTTCGGCAGATTTGCATGGAGATAGCGGCTTGCTGCGTTCCATAGGGTCAGCTCGGCGCGGTGGGCTTCCTCGTACTTGTCGCGCTTGTTTGTCCAGCCGTTTTGCAGCTTTTTCAGCTCATCGTGAATGGGCTTGTACTCTGTGTAGTTCTTCCCGTATTCAATTAGTTTTTGCAGCTCTTTCATGCGCTGCTCGGCGGCTTTCATTCCCTCCCGGATAGAAAAGGCTTCATCACTGACAGAGGAAAGGGAAGCGTCCAGCTCGTCAAGATTAGAGATGCCATGCTCGGAGAGATAGTTGACCGCTGCCGCTATGGTTTTCAGTTCATCGGCTGTGTGCTGCTGTTGCCAACGCTGCGAATACTTCCGGCTCTTTTCTCTCTGAACGCTCAAATACTTCATCAGCAGATTTGCAAGGTTGGGAGATTGCGGCGATTGCTCCGGGGCGGTTTCCCGCGCTTTGAACAGGTCGGCAATCCATTCTTTGAGCTTTCCAATCTGCGCCCGGATTTCCCGGATAAGGCGGTTTGCCTTTTGGATATTTCGGTTCAGTTCGCCTTTCTCGGTGGCGATACCTTTCTTCTCCATCTGGCAAGCCGCCACGCCCATGTGGACGGTGGGTATCTCGTCTATGCCGCGCTCGGCGTTGCTGCGGTGGTCGATACGCTCCGGGCTTCCGGCACGCTCAAGATAGTCGTTTGAAATATCAGCCCATGCCTTGCGCCAAACAAGCGCATTCTCTTGGCTGTTCCAGCCCGTGAGGTCAACCTTGTGCGTCTTATATCTGCCGCTTGGCAAGCGGATACGCTCACCGTTTTCATCAAGGTCATATTCCTTTTTGGCCTTTGCCGCCCACGCGCCGCGCTCGTCAAGGGGGCGCATGGTAAGCATAATATGACAATGGGGGTTGCCGCTGTTGGTGTCGTGGATAACAAAATCCACACACATTCCTCTGGAAACAAATTGAGAGGAACAGTATTCCCGGACAAGCCGGATCTGTTCCTCTCTGGATAATTCTATGGGGAGTGCCGCGTCAATCTCTCTGGCAAGCTGGGCGTTCCCGGCTTTCTCGTAAAGCTCCACGCTGTTCCACAAGGTTGAACGGTCAGAGAAAGAGGGCGGGGCATGGGGCGGCAGCATGATTTCTGTATGGACAACGCCGCCTTTGCGGGTGTAGTCGTGGGTCATTCCGTCCCACTCGTTTGTCAGCTTTTCGCCGCTTCGGTAGGCGGCTGCGGCAACGGCTGATTTGCCTTTTCCTCGGCTCACAATACCGATGTTCCAATGGTAAATGGCTATGGGTATCACCTCCCGGATAGGATAATAAAACCCGCAAAAATGGTACAGACGCCAAAGGCGGGTGTACTGTTTTTGTGGGTGTGCAGGGATAGCCGCGAAGCGGCGCAAGGGGTGCAGCCCCTTGTTGCGGCAAAGCCGCCAATCGTAGCGCGGGGTAAAATCCCTGTGCGAAGATAAGCCCTCGGCAGAGCGCACACGCCCGCAAGGGTGTATAAGTGCGCCCTTTGTTCCAAAGGGATTTTCAGCTTGTGGCGTTCCCGGCTCGTTTTCGCAAAAACTCCCGCGCTGGCTGGCTCGTCAAGGCAAGCCGGAGAAGTGCAGCGGCTTCCTCGTCGGTCATGTCTTTTGCTTCCGGCACAATGCTTTCAAAGACCGCGCCCCGGACGATAAGGCGGTGGCTGCGTGTCCGGCGCTCCTCTTTGGATAGCTTCTGCCGCAACATCTTTTCCCGGTTCTCATATTGCCGGATTTTCTTCTTCCCGTCCTCAATCTCGGCGGTCAGTTCCTCGCGGGTTTTCTCTCTTGGTTTCGTCATGGGTGGTCGCTCCTTTCTGCCCGTAGGCATGGAAAAGGGCAGTCGATTTCTCGGCTGCCCTTTCGATATGAAGATAGATTATTCAGTTTGCGGCGGGGTCTTGTTCTGATACTTCTTCATCAGAAGTCTGGCTGTTAGGAAGCGGGTCATATCCGTCTGGGTTTCCGTCAAGGTTCATACCTGTTTCGTCACTAAAAGAAGTTAAGTCAAAATTCCCGTTTTCTGTCAGCTTCTGGATAACTTCTGCCAACTGATTTTTTATTGTTTCGCTATCATCTTTCATGCCGCCATTTTCCAGATATACTTCGCAATCGCCAATCTCAAAGGTTGCATAGTAAATAGCATTTTGCTCGCCTCGGCTGTTCGGGTCTGTTACAAAATATCCTGCGACTATGTTTATACCGTTGATTTCAGAGACTTTCTCCGTTCCAACAATTACAGTATCAAGCAACTGCACATCTGATGTTGAAATGATTATTTTCACATTTCCGGCTTGCCCCTCAAATCCAATCAGTTCTTGTGAACCACCTGCGTCTATATCGCTATTTAGAAAAATTGCATTGGCTGTAATAGGTAAATCCGAAAATAAAGCTAAGGTTTCATCTCCTGTAAGTGGCTTTGTAGTTATATCTACATCTAAAGCCAAAGAGCCGCCCGCATTATCAGACTTCACAAAAACAATTTTTTCCCCGTTATTCAATGTGGCTATATCGGTATGACTGCCGAATAATCCACTTTGAAACAATCCCACGCCTAAGACGGTTACAGCTACAAAACAAGCTGCAATAGCTCCCCATTTAGCCCAGATGGGCTTCTTTGCTTTCTTCTTGTAGTTGACAGCTTCATCAACATACTTGCTGTCAAGTTCGCTCATGGCTTCGGAAAACTTCTTTGAGTTCATACGAATACCTCTCTTTCTGCTAAATAGCTTTTCATTTTCTGACGGATACGGGTCAGCCGGACGGAGATATTTTTCTCCGAAAGCCCTACAAACTCGGCTATGTCCTTACAGCTATCGGAAAACCAATAGCGGCGCATGAAGATAACGCGGTTTTCAACGGTCAGCGTGTCCAGAAAACTTTCAATGATACGGGCCAACTCTCTGGCTTCAATCTCGGCTTCCACTGTGTTCGGGTCTGCTATACAGGCTTCGATTTCCTCCATAGCAATCGTGTAAGTGCTGCTGCGTTTGGCTGCTTCCTTTCTGTAATAGATTTTCAGTGAAATGTTCCGAACGATTTTACAGATATAGGCCAAAAGCGGGTTTGGCTTCGCCGGGGGGATTGCGTTCCACGCCCCTAAGTAAGCGTCATTGACGCACTCCTCCGCGTCCTGTCTGCTGTTTACAATGTTATACGATAACTTGTGGCAAACTTTACCGTATTTTATATCCAGCTCCCGTATGCCCTGTTCTGAACGCCCAAAAAACATTTCAATGATTTTTTCATCTTCTATCATCACACCGCCTCCTTTCCGGCTTCACCTATATACTACGGTTTCAGCGGCGAATACTACATCAAATCTCAAACTTTTTCAAAAAATTATACCACATCTTTTTGAATAGTGTGTGTCAAATTGCCAGAGTGTTTTTTCGCCGCTTCGCTTGTCGCCCTGCGCCGTTCCTCGCTGTATGGGGCGGTCAGACGGAAAGAGAAACGCCCCTTGCGGATTTCAAACTCCATGCAGCCTGTTTCTGCGTCCTCGTCGGTCAGCTTGCAGATCGCCGGGTAGCGGCGGCTGTATGCGGTCAGCCTGTTCTTTAAGTCGGTGTTGCGGGTGCGGATATGGATTAACGGGTCTTTCTCGTCAAACCAAATATCGGTGGTCTTTTCCTGCTTCGTAAGCCCTGTTCTCATAAACTCTCCTTTCTGCGCCCCTGTTACGCAATAGGGGCATTTTTCGGGTGTTTTTCCCGGCTCTTGGCTTGGGAAAAACGGCGATTTTCCAATAGAAAACGCTCCGGCGATACATTCCTCGTCCAGAGCGTTTCTATCGTGAAATATGGGATTTTTCCGGCTCTTGACGCTCATACATAGATAAGCTCAAACTTGACGATTTCTTCCGCTTGCGCCTTGCAGGTGTTCATCAGCCCCACCCATTGCATGGGGTCTGCGGCTTTCAGTTCCTCGGTTGCGCCCGCACCCTCGGCAAGCTGCGGGATAATGAGGTCAAGGCGGCGACGGACGGCGGCTTCAATCTCGGCGCAATGCTCATAGAGGGTTTCGCTTGCGACAAGGGCGGTGTAGAGGTCGGGGCGGTAGCCCTCAAGGTAGGCTTTCCGCAAGTGTCCGTAATGCCCGATAGGGGGCTTTTTCTTGGCGGGTGCGTCGCCGTTGTCAATCAATCTTCTCATGCGCTCAATGCTCCTTTCTCGTCCTGCACAAGAGGAAGCTCGATAGGCTCTTGCGGCTCCTGTGCCTGTTCTTGCTGCTCTTTCCATTGTTTGCGTTTTTTCTGCATATAGCGGCGGTTGTACTCGGCTTTCTTTGCCCGTCGGCGTTCCTGTTCGGCTATCGCGGCGATTTCTTCCTCCGTCAGTTCCACTTCCTCGTGTGGGATTTCCACCTTGCCCACGAAGTTAAAGAAAATCTCAATTTCCTGTGTGCGGCTTGCCCCTTTGCCCTCCGCTTGGTGGACAAGGATTTTTTCAATAAACTCATTTATCATGGCGGGGGTAAGCTCGGAAAAATCTGTGTACCGCTTCACAAGAGCGATAAACTTTTCCGCATTGACGCTCTCGCTGCTGATACGGTCAAGCTCCTGTTGGTCTTGGGTAATGCTTGTGTTCAGCCCGTCCAATTCAAGTTCAAAATCGTGTAGCATTTGCTCAAAGAGCTTATCAGAAAGTTTCCCATTGACATTATCCTCATAGAGCTTTCGTATCAAGCGGCTCAATTCATCGGCGCGTTTCTCGCTGCGCTGTTTCCTCTGCCGTATGGTCTTGATAGCCTTTTTCTGCCGTTCCCCGGAAGCGGAGCAGACTTGTTCAATAAAGGCGGCTTCATTGTTCTGCGCATAGTTGCATACTTCCTTTATCGCTTCAAGTAGCAGTTCATTTACAACAACGGTGCGGATAAGGTGGGTGGTGCAGTAGGTGTCATATCGCTGATTTCCTAAATCGTATCGGGAGCAGTTGTATTCGTCGCGGTCTGGACGCCTTTTCCCGTTTGGTCGCCCCGCCCAATCCCGCGCCTTTCCCGCTTTCCCTCGATGGTTATACATCTTCGCCCCACAATCGGCACAAAACATTAAGCCGGTTAAGGGGTTGGCTTCTCCGATGGTGTCAGTTCTGCGGATTGTTTTTCTCAATGACTGTACGCGCTCCCATGTCTCTTTGTCAATGATGGCTTCCTGTGTGTCCTCGAAGATAACTAAATCCTCTTTGGGTGTCGCTTTGGAGCGTTTGTTCTTGTAGCTTTCCTTGTAAGTCCGAAAGTTTACTGTATGCCCCATGTATTCCGGCTTTGACAGAATATCGGAAATTGTATTGCCGCGCCATGCGTAAGGCTCGGTTGAATTGTAGTTTGACTTGTGATTTCCCATGCCGCGCTGTGCAAGATAGTATGACGGTCTTTCTATCTTTTCCAACGCAAGAATACGGGCGGTTTCATACGGGCCTTTGCCCTCTATCGCCATTCGGTAAATCCGGCGTACTACCTCGGCGGCTTCCTCGTCAATAATCCAATGGTTTTTATCATTCGGGTCTTTCTTGTAGCCGTATATGCAATGGTTTGTCAAATGTGCGCCGGACATTCCCTTTGCCCGTAAAACAGTTGTGATTTTGCGGCTGGAGTCACGAACATACCACTCGTTCATAATGTTCAAAAACGGCGCAAACTCGCTGCTTTCCCGTTTGTCGCTGTCTACACCGTTGGCAATGGCGATAAAGCGCACGCCGTTTTCTCTGAACATCACTTCGGTATAAAATCCCACTTGCAAGTAATCCCTACCGACGCGACTTAAATCTTTTACAAGGACATGGGAAACCTCGCCGCTTTCAATGCTTTCAATCATGCGCTTCCAATTCGGACGGTCAAAATTAGCCCCAGACCACCCATCGTCGGTAAAGTGGGCGCAGTTAGTAAAGCCATGCGATTTTGCATAATCTTCAAGCAGCTTCTTTTGATTGATAATCGAATTGCTGTCGCCTGTCAGTTCGTCGTCGCGGCTCAACCTCTCATAAAGGGCTGTGATTTTTCCGCTTCCTGTTTGCTTTGTTTTCATGGGTCAATTCTCCTTTCTATGGGCGATTTCTTATCCCCCTTTCATAGCATATAACATCCGTATAATGCTTCGGCGGTGCTGTAAAATGTTCACTAAATTTTACAACAACACATTCAAATACCTGTCCTATTTTTATATCTGGAAAATCACTTTCCTCCTCTTCTGGCTTTTCTGCATTTTTCCCATATGATTTAAAGAACCGTTCTTCCACTTCTTTCCATCCATATTGGAGAACATTCTTTCCAGATGCAGTAAACAGTTCTCCATGACAGGAAATTTCAGTCTTAATACTCTCATATATGTATTCCTGTTCCGATGCACATAATAACTTTGATGCAATCAGCATGAGAATTTCCTTTTCTCCACCCGGAAGTGCTTTTAAATCCATGTTTGTAATTTCTACCGTTGGTATAATTGCATGATGATCTGATACCTTTTTACTGTTCAAAAGTCTCTTTATATCTGGTTCTGAACCCTTTATTGACATTTCAGGAAACATACTATTTACTGCCCCGACAACCAGAAGAGCATTTTCTTCCATATCATCTGTAAGATATTGGCTATCCGTCCTTGGATACGTCACCAGTTTCTTCTCATAAAGGCTTTGGGTATAGTCCAAGGTTTGCTGTGCCGTAAATCCAAGAAGACGATTTGCTTCCCTCTGTAATGTGAGCAGATCATATAATTTCGGCGGCTGTACCTTTTTCTTCTCTTTCTTTACTGAAAGAATCTGTGCAGTTTCATCCTTCATATCCTCCACCATCTGAACGGCAGCACTTTTCTCTTTTATCCGGTTGCTTACAGCATCCAATCCATCCATCAGAAGATGAACCAGATAATACTTCTCTTTCTGGAAGTTCTCGATGCTCTTTTCCCGTTCCACCAGCATTGCAAGTGTAGGTGTCTGCACCCGACCTACAATCAACCGATGGTGATACAGTACCGTAAACAGTCTGGTGGCATTAATTCCTACCAGCCAGTCTGCTTCACTTCGCGCCACTGCAGAATAATAAAGATCATCATATTCATGTCCATCTTTCAGCTGCTGAAATCCTTCCAGAATTGCTTTTTCCTCCATGGAAGAAATCCACAGTCTTTTAAAGGGAAGTTTACATTCTGCCTGGTTATATACCAGACGGAAAATCAACTCCCCTTCTCTTCCTGCATCTGTTGCACATATAACTTCTGTGATATCTGCTCTGTGAAGCAGTTCCTTTAAAACCCGAAACTGCCCTTTGGTACTTTCTTTAATCTGATATTTCCAATTCTCCGGAATCATGGGAAGTGTTTCATATTTCCATGCTTTCCAGTCATCCCGGTACTGATCTGCTCTGGCCAGTTCAATCAAATGCCCAATACACCAGGAAACCAGATACTCTTTTCCTTCCAGATAGCCATCTTTTACGTTTGTGGCATGAAGCACCTTCGCAATGTTTCTGGCTACGCTGGGTTTTTCCGCAATTACAAGCTGCAATTTTCTATCTCCTTTCTGCACCTGTCGCTGTAATTAAGTGAAACAAAGTTATTTCTCTGATTCTTCGTCTTCTACTTCACCTTCCATTTCATATTCTTCTAATTCTTCATCATCCTCACGAATTGTATCTTCCTCCTCATCGTCGTCCTCGTCCTCTTCATAATCAAAAGAAGTATTTCTTCCTTTCATAAATTTCCAATAATAGTAAGCACCACAAACTCCTGCCAGAACCAGCAGCATTAATAAAATCGTGCCGGAATTATTGCTTTTCTTCTCAGGTTCTTCCTTTTCTTCCGGTATGATCGTAACTTCTGGTTCCGGTATCTCTGTGATCTTCTCTGTTTCAAGTGGCAGTGCGGATTCTGCAATAGCCTGGTTCTGTGGAAGTGTGACCATGTTGGTATCCGTAAAGTTCAAAAGATCATTTTCGCCTACCTCTGTAAGAAGATAAACATTTTCATCCGTTTTATCCTTATCTACAATCAGATAAAAAACCTTATCACTTTTTGTCTTGATCGTATAAAATTCCTTTCCCCCTTTGTCCTGAACTGTTCCTGTTGTCATGCCGGAAGCAGAACTTTCTCCCTGCACCCGTCCGGTATCTGCTTCTGTATCCGTTTCATTTCCTGTGTTTTCTGGTTCTGTTGGTGCAGTAGCAGTCTCGTTCGTTGTCTGATGTTCCGTTACGGTTGCCGTAGCACTGGTGGGCTTACTTGCAGTTCCATCGGCTGGCAAAGAAGCTGCATTCTGCTCCGTTCCGGAAACCTCTGTATTCTCTTTTACTGCATCTGGATTTTCATAATAAGGGTTTCCTACTTTATAGATCTCTGACATATTTCCTGCTTTGTCTTTTGCCTGCAGGGTAAAGTATTCATAGGAAGTATCCGCTTTTTGCAAACAGACATTTAATGTATTATTCGTCAGTTCTGTGAATTCATTTCCATTGACATACAAAGCAGCAATTCCCGATTCCGCATCAACTCCCTGCACGATCAGTATCCCATTCTTCGCAGCCGCAATAATAGTTGGTTTGGTTTTATCAAAACACTCTATGTAACGATTCTGCTCATAAGTATTTCCATTCTGATCGGTAACTCTCACATAAATACTACAATTAGAAGAGATGGATACTTCCATATTTCCGGTTATGTCTGACCATCCTCCATTTTCTGAAAGTCTTGCTTCTACTTTTGCAATAGAAAAAGCACCTGTATTCTTTGTATCTTCCACTTGAATTTTTACGGTTGCCGTATCTGTCTGCCAGCCTTCGGGTTCTGTAAAGGTAATCCCTACTTCCGGTGTTTCCGTCACATCATTTCCTGCATCTTCCTGTGCCTGTTCCACTGGATCTGCAAGAATTTCAGCTTCTGATTCATCTGAAAAATCAACATCTTCCGGGCTGCTTTCTTCTGATGATTCCACTTCTACATTATCTGCCCATACAGTCAGACTTCCGGGCGAACTATAAAAGAAAGCTCCTGCCGGAAGTCCTGCTAACGTAGCTGCGGTTAAAAATACAGCTGCTCTTTTATGAAATTTCTTCATTTTCTGTCTGCTCCTTTTCTCTGGTTTCCAATATCTTTTTTTGTTCCTCCTTGCTGATATCAATCATCAACTGAAGCTCCTCTGCGGAAACTCCATTGCTTCGGATAATTTTCAGATACTCCATATCCTCTGCCTGTTTCTTCTGTTCTTCCAGATCCCTTGCTTTTTTCTGTAGCTTTTCAATCTTAACGTAGGTTCTTGCAAGTTCTTCTTTTATTCGTTCAATGTTCAAATACGCCCCTCCTTATGGCCTGCCAAAAGCATAAAAATGAGACTGCCAGTATACAGAATTAATGGACGTATACTGAATTGGATTTCCACAATGGATCATCTGTCCATCTCCGGCATAAATTCCTACGTGGGTAACCGGCTCTCCCGCATCATACGTCCCAGTGAAAAAGATAATATCTCCTGGCCTTGCTTCTTCTGGTGATACAGGCATACAAATGTCATAAATTCCCTGTGCAGTAAGTCTTCCCATATTGCAGACACCCGAATTGGTAAACACATAGCTTACAAAACCAGAACAGTCAAAAGAAGTCTCCGGGCTGGAACCGCCCCATACATACGGCATACCAAGATATTTGTCTGCTTCCGCAAATAATCTCCGCACAGTCTCATCATCATAACTGCCGCCTCCACCATACAGCCCGCTATCTCCGGTACTGATATAAAAAACAGGATTATAATATTCCCCATCTTTGACCAGTTCCAAATATAACTGGCTTCCGGTTGCACTTCCTGTACTTCCCGTTGTACCAATTACAGTATCTGTTGTTACTTCCTGACCATTTGCTACCGAAATGCTCTGCAGATAAGCGTATTTAATCTGCACACCTTTTTTATCCTGCGTAACTACATAATTTCCAAAAGTTCCGCTATATCCTACATCTACAACAAAACCATTCATCGCTGACTTCACTTCTGTTCCCTGTCGTACATTAATCGTCACACCTCTGTGAAGTTGTGTCTGCCCGGTTCCATTGTTTACAGAATACCCATAATAGGTACTGATATAGGCATACCAGTTTAACTCAACCGGAGTTTTATATGTCTGTAAATTTCCTCTGTTGGAATAGACCTCTTCATAAATTTCCTGCTCATCCCCTTCCATTCTGGACAGAATAACACTTCTAAGCGGTTTTGCCTGAACAGAAACATTCAGTACATCTGCAGTTACTGTACGGGTAACTTCCACAGAGTTCTGATTACCCTCTGCCAGAAAACATTCCCAGGTCTGATGACCATGTGCCTCAGCTACTGCGTGATTATCATAATAAACATCAAACTGGACACCATACTGGGCAAAGTTTCCAGTATCTTCTACGGTGTACTCAATCCCATTCATCACTACTTTCGTCCCCATTGGAAGAAATGGGTTTGCAGCATCAACCGCAAGCGTATGATTAGCCTGTGGCATTGCCCCTGAAGCAGTAGGTCCTCCACTCCACACGCCACAGCAGATGGGACAATTACAGTATCCACTGGTCACAACATTTCCCAATGACTGCCCTACCTGTATTGTAGATGTTTCCTGCCGGGTTTCACTTTTTTCCTCTACGGTGATTCCGTACTGTAAAGAAAAAATTGTTTCCAGTTCTCCTTTTATCTCATCAAACTTAAAATCCCCATAACTGGCAGTCAGATAACTGATCAATGTATGAGGATCATGGCCGATTTCACCAATGTTATATCTGTATTCATCTTTTCCTGGATACCGGGCTTCCATCTGGTTTATTTTCTGTTGAAGACTGGCTTCCAACTGCGTATAATACAACTCTGCTTTTTCAATTTCGTCCGGATCCGCAATGTAACTGGAAGCGATTACCGTAGAAATTCCATTAGAAAACATAGCCGAACAGGAAGCAAATCCTGTCATTACGGAAAGAAGCAAAATCAATAACAACCCCATTGAGATCAGAGTAGTTACATTTCTTACAAATACTTCCTGTGCCTTTCTTGCAATTTTAGTAGCAAGATTTACTGACCGGATTGAGGTGTCTTTTGTTTCTTTTGCAATCTTCCCAGCCCGGTATGCCATCTGATACTCTCGCTTAATCCTCTGCTTCTGTATTAATTTTCTGATCAGCTTTTTCTGCATCTCTGGATGTTCTTCCAGATATTTCTGATATTGATACCTGGATGCACTCTTCCAGGCTCTTTTCTCTAAACGGTTTTCTTTATGTATCTGACTGCGGTTCTTCCGGATATTTCTACTGCTATGTTCCTGTAATATCCACTCACCTGAACGCACCAGCTTATGTGCTGCATCTACAGCACTGTTTTCCTCTTCGTCTTCGCCTGCTTTCTGATATACTGCATTTTTTAATGCTTTCTTTGGAACAGAAGACAAGGTTTTCTTTTTACCATCCGTTTTCCCTGTTTTTTTGTCGAAATATAAATGGTACTTTACCTTTGCTTTCTGTTCCTCATTTGTTTTCTTGGTATAAACAGAATCTTTCGGAATTTTGTTCTGCCTCTCAGCTTCCTGTTTTCTTGCAGCCTTATCCACTTCCTGATAAGTTTTTATTGTTTTTCGGCTATATTTCTGCTTTCCTTTTTTTCGGTTTGTAGAAACATCATTCTTCTCTGCCTGAAAATGTTCTCCATCTGTTTCAGCCGAAGTTTTCTTTTCTTTCTTCAGACTTCCATCTGTCTCCAGTTTTCCAAACTGCAGTCTCTGCTGTTTCTTTTTCTGTCGCTGATACTGGCTCCTGTGTTTTTCTTTGCGCTCACGTATTTCTACCGCTGAATCCACAGATACACCTGCAGGCTTGTCCCGGTATCTGTACCGTCCCTGTGTTTTTCGTTTTCCCGGAGGACTGTTTGCAGCCTCTTCTTTTTTGGCAGGATTTCCCTCCTGAACTTTTTCGGAAAATTGTTTCTTTTCAGCTTTTTTATGAGAGTTTTTCTTCTTTTCAGAAGTAATAAATGCCTGTTCTACATCCTTCTGTTTATAAGGCAACTCCTGATCGCTGTTTGTAACTTTTCTGGTCTCCTTTGTTGCAAGATTTTCCTCAACCAGACCATTTCTGGTCATACGGCTGACTTTCTTCTCTTTCGCCGTATATTTTTGTTTTCCCAATGTACCTCACCTCTGCTTTTTTGTCCGTTAAGTCTGAATCTCATCCGGTTTAGTACTCATCAAAGCATAGGTTCTGGTATCCTGCGGATATCTGTCTGCAAAAGGTATGATTACATTTCCGTAAAAAAGCAGCCCTTCTCCTGCATTACTGTTATTTACAAAAGAAATCTGATGCTTGGAAATATTCAATTTCTCCGCAAGGATCTTCTGATCCCCGCTGTGCTGATTTAACATCAGGATAAAATCACTGTTTCCCACAATACTTTCTACTGCCAGAGAGCCAAGAAAATCTGTTACATTCTGACTGATTCCTGTAATGATTCCACCCCACTTACGAAATCTCTTCCACATTTCAATAGAATAATTAGCAGTCTGTGGCTGGTTCAGCAAAAGGTGAAATTCATCCACATAATAACGGGTTGATTTCCTGCAACTGCGGTTCTGTGATACTCTTGTCCAAACCATATGCTGGACAATCAACATCCCTGCTTTTCGTAGTGTGGTTCCAAGTTCCCGGATATCAAAGCATACCACTCTGTTCTGCGTATCGACATTACTTCGATGGTTAAATACATTCTGCGATCCTGTTACATACAACTGCAGACTGTTGGCAATGTTCTGTGCTGCTGGTTTATCTGGTGCATAAAAGTTCAGACGTTCATAGAAATCCTGCAAAGTCGGCATATTTTCCGGTTTTGGATCATTGTAAAGATATTTTTTATAAATGTCTTTTACACACAGGTCAATCATGGAAACCTCATCACCATTTAATTCTGCATTTTGAGGTTTCTTCATAATGACCTCGCAGAAAGATGTGATAAACTCTGCTTTATCAGCAATAATGGTATCAATATCCTCCACATCGCCATTAATCCTGTATTTCTCCGGATGATAAATAACATCCAGGTTCACTTCCATAGGATTGATGTAATCATTACTTTTTGCACTGATTTTAATAACTTCACCATTTAAGGCATTTACCAGCGGAAAATATTCTCCCTCCGGGTCACAGATAATAATGTCATCGTCTGTAATCAGGAAAACATTGAGAATTTCTCTTTTCGTTGCAAAACTCTTACCGGAACCAGGAGTACCCAAAATCAGGCCGTTAGGTGTTTTCAATCGTTTCCGATCCACCATAATGAGATTGTTTGACAGTGCATTTAAGCCATAGTAAAGAGCTTCACCGCCTTGGAAAAGTTCCTGTGTGGTAAACGGAACAAAGATTGCTGTAGAAGTCGTAGTCATAATTCTCTGTATTCCAGTCTGGTTCATTCCCAGTGGTAGTGATGCCACAAGTCCCTGTTCCTGCTGATATTGAAGTCTCCGCATATTGCAATTATATTTCTGGGCGATTCCTGCAGTCTGATACACAATATTGTCCAGTTTTCTCTTATTGTCCGCTGTATTCATCAGCAAAAAAGTAAGTTCAAAAAGTTTCTCATTCCTGGACTGGATTTCATTGAGCAATCCCTCCACATCCTCTCCGTATGTAGAAATGTCCGTTGGAATAATACCCATATCATATCCGCTTCTGACCGCTTTCTTCTGTTCTTCAATTTTCATTTTCTGAATATTTGACAGCGTACTTTTCAAGCTTTTAATAGCTGCCTTGGGATCAATTGGACGCAGGTGCATATTGATGATAAGATTCTCTTCCAGATCCAGCAGATCTGCCAGCAGTTTATCCGTAAGTTCTGGTGATGTAATCTGTAAATATGACACGCATCCAAAAGTCTGTCCCATCCGAAAATAGCTGTCATTGCGAAAATCAAATCCGGTAGGTGCAATAAAGTCTTTTGTCTGCAGACCTGTTTTTGCAACCATCCCATAATGGAAATGGAAAGATTCTTTTGTGTCCATATTCATCACATCATGCAGAATTTTCAGACGTTCTACCCCATTTAAAGGCTCTGCCATGGCTCCCATCACCTTAAAATTATTCAATACACTGGCTTCAATTCTCTCCAGCCTGGATTTTGCATTTCGCAGATTATCCGCCTTAATGGAAAATGTAATATATTTTGTTTTTACAAGCCCATTATTTCCTTTGGAAAGCTGCATTTTCAACATATCCGAATATTCTTTCCGAATATCATTGAAACAGTCATCCTGCTCTGGAATATCAATATTTTTTGCATACTCATCAAAATTCACCTGTTGATTAAGAAATGTAATTTGTACCTCAACAGAGCTGTCAAATGAATTCAGGAACTCACAATAGTTCTCAAAAATAGCCGCTTTATCATCATTCTGCGCTAACTGGTAATTTATATCGTAGAACTGCACCATCTTTGAATAATAGTTATCATCTGTCCTGCAGATACCATCCTTATATATTTCCTTATATGGAATCGTATCCTGCGCTGTAAAAGGCTTCCTCTTCTTCTGATTCTCCGCTTTTATCATCCGAAGTTCTTTCAGACGCTTTTTTTCTTCTTTCGTAAGTCCGGTTTTCTGTTTCTTATTTTTTTCGGTCTGCTTTTTTAAGGAAATGGAACGGATTTCTCGCTTCCCTGGCTTCTTTTGCCTTTTTCTCAAGCCATGCACCCTCTTTCTCTAATTTATCGTACTCTATAATCCGGTCATATAAGTTTTGGGAACGATAGACCCTGATTCCAGGTCTTAAAAATTTCTGCCGGATAATGTGAAGCAATATTTTCTCTGCTGGAAATCCATCCTTTTCATACATTGCAAAAAAGAAAAATGGCAGCATCACTATGATCATAAGCGTTGCTGCCACATCTGTTCCCATTCCTGCTTTTGTCAGCAAATAGACCGGAACACCACAAATTCCTGCCAGAGAAAAACATATAATTTGTCTTTTAGTTAAATTCAGTGCTAATTTTGTCTTTATTTTTGAAAAATCTTTCGGCACTGGAACATATGCCATATTCTTGTTTCCTCCTAATGTGCATTGAAGATTGATTTTGCCAGGGAACTGGTCTTAAACAGGCTGAAACATAAAATAACTGTATATGCTGCAACTGACCAGATAGCTGTATGAAGATTATCCGCAACTGTAATAGCATTTACCAGAACTGCATAAATCGCAACACATACCATCATAAAAAATCCCTGGAATCCCAACGCTAATAATGCCTTCACGTAATTATTTCCAATACTTCCCCATTCCCTGTTCGTAAATGTTGAAAACGGAATAGGTGCCACAGAGACATAAAGATATATTTCTATCATTCGTCCATATAAAATGACGGTAATCAGGACTGATATGATTTTTAGACATAAACTGACCAGCATCGTTTCCAGACCAAGCCCCAGTAATTCTCCGATTCCCATATCTTCAATCTGTGTTTCAAGAAGCGTTTTCAATGCTTCTGTAACATCAATAGATGCGGAACCGGTTATCATACCACCAGCATTGGATACCACATGATTCGCTACATCAAAAATTGCCATCGCAATATCAAAAGTATGAGTAACCAGATATACCGCTACCCACATCTTAAAAATGTATTTGAAAAACATAAACGTATCCGTATCGTGCATATTGTTTTTTTCCATAATCATGGAAATCAGCTCATAACACAGTACAAATGTAATAATCATCCCCGCAATGGGGACAATGACATTATCCGACAGATTTTTTATCATGGAAAAAATGCCACTGTTCCAATTTTGGGGTGTTTTCCCAACCTCCGCAGCAATCGTTTCTACTTTGGTATTTACATCGGTGAACATGGTATCCAGGTTTGATGTGATCCAACCTGTTAGCAGATCCTTTATGAACTCTGTTATTTTTTCGGTTATTCCACCCATTTATTTATCCAAACAAAGTTGCAAGCTGTGGAATCAGGTTTATTCCAATCAGTACGATGCCACCGCCCGCCATCAACTGCTTTATCCCCAATTAGGTGTAAAACTCTGCTCGATGGCGGGCGGCGGCGTACAAAAAATCTATATGGTGTTTTTAAGAGAACCGTCCCGGCGGGACAGGTCAGGCAGTGACCTGTTCCACCTCCGGGATGGGTTTGAGATTAAAATGAATTTCGATAGAAATGTGTCTTGTTTTATCTTCGTCGATGCGCTCATGCACGACGATTTCTTTGATTAAGCGGTTGAGGGTGGCTGCGTCCAACTCTGTGATGTTGGCATATTCCTGAATGGCTTCCACCCATTGTTTTGCGTCATTGGCAAGCTGGACTTCATCGGACAGCCGCTTCCTGCCTTCGGACACTCTGGTTTTAAGCTCCGTCTGCTCGGTCTGTGTCTTTTCCAGCATGGTGTTGAAATTCTGCTCACTGATACGCCCTGCAATCATATCTTCATAAAGCCGCATTACCATTTTGTCCAGAACCTCAATCCGTTCCTCGTCCCTTGTAAGGGAGCGTTCCATTGCTTCCCGCTGTTCCCGCTGCTCGGCTTCACAGGTATTGGTCAAGCGGTCGGCAACCGCTTCCCCGTCCATCAGGGCGGCTCTGGCACATTCCCGGATTTTCCG
>NZ_JACOOT010000013.1:0-29804 GCF_014287535.1 Blautia segnis
CAATAAAGTATTTCCCGTTCGACTTGCATGTGTTAAGCACGCCGCCAGCGTTCATCCTGAGCCAGGATCAAACTCTCTGATAAAATGTTTGATTCACTCAAGACAACCAACTAGCTTAGTTATCTCTCGTCATTACTGTTTAATAAGTTTTCATTCGAAAATGAATTGTATAAAGAAATTTTCGAGAATCGTATGTGTTTCACTGTTTAGTTATCAAGGTTGTTTATCTGTCGTTGTCTGTCCGACAGCTTGTTTATATTAACACAACTGTTTTCGTTTGTCAACAACTTTTTTAATTTTTTTGAAACTTTTTTAATTCGTTTCAAAAAGAAATCCCGCTTCCTCAGAAGCGAGATTCAGTATATCATCGGAGTCCGGTTTCGTCAACCCCTTTTTTCAATTTTTTTTATTTTTTTGCATTTTTTGACATTTCAGGCTCAATTACCGTAAAAAACGCTCATGAATACCTTAACAAAAACGTTCTGGCTATACAGGAAATTAAGGAATGCATCCTGCTGGATCAGTGCCATTCCCTGCTGTCCAAGTGTTGTATTGCACAATAAGGTAAGCACCAGGAAAGCGATCCAGATAAAGATGATGCATTTGATCCCTCCGACAGCGGCACCAGCAATCTTATTAATGCCGTTGATCACCGGAAGCTTTGTCAGAACATTCAGAATAAATCCCAGCAGCTTGATCACTGCGGCAGAAAGCACAAAAGAAATCAAAAAAGAAATTCCGTTTACCGCCATCACAGCCAGCGAGTCAGAAATATACTCTGTAAATGTACTGACTGCCAGATAGCGGTATGTCTCTGCCGTATTATTTTCCACCAGGGCATTTTTCAGAAGGTCTGGAAGCTCCATATTCTCCATTACCTGATTCTGCTCTTCCTTATCCAGTGTTTTCTTATTGCCGATCTGTTCGGACACCAGTGTCTGGCATTTGTCCTGAATGGTATCGTAAACAGGGGTATATTCTTTTACAAAGGTATTCACATATGGATTGACCGCCCACACAAGAAGAAAGGAGATCAGCATAAAAAATACTGATACGATTTCTTTGACAAATCCCTTCCGAAATCCCATGATACAGGCCGCCGCGATTAGCGCCAGTACAGCAATGCCAAGCCAGGTCCAGCTTATATCCATTTTGTTCTCCTTAGCTGAGTTTTATCACATTTACCCCTGTGTCCATGACCAGGAGATATTTGTTCCATCCTAATTTGAAGAAATCCCTAACGGTACCGTCAATATTTCCAAAATATTTCTCAGTGCCATTCTGGTTCAGCACGCAAATCTGTGAACTGTTGTACATGATAATATATCCATCGCTCATCCGGATGGTAGTATATGGAATATTAAAATCCTTGCTGAACTTCAGTTTTCCGTCAGTGGCGTAGACCTGCATGGTGTATTGTTTATCTTTGCTGTCATTTTTAAATACCAGGCCGATGTTGTTTTCATCATAAAAAGTACTGATGATCTCATTCTCAACCTGAACCGTCTTCAGCTCCTTGGGAATCTGTCTGCCGGAATACAGTGTGAAGCCGTCATCCCGCAGTGCCACTGCATTGCTTCCAAGATACTGGATCTGGGGAACAACCACGCCATCATAAGTATAACCGCTGACAATACGGTCATCCTCATTCTGGCCAACCTCTCCAAAATTGTAGAATGCCACGTAGCTGGTAGTCTCACTGCTGTCTACAAACTGATAAGCCACCATCATGACAACTCCGTTCTCCGCCAGTGCCACATCCATAGGATATCCGGGATCCTGGATATTCGTCTGGTTTTCTGCGATCAGGCTTCCGTCCAGATTGTAAAAATTGATCCAGGTGTGATCTCCTCCATCCAGAATTGCTGCTGCCATTCCGTTTTTGGATACCTTTGCCTTGATAATACTGTAGGATGTGGAAACCGTTCCGGTGACTCCATTTTGGTCTACAAATACCATAGAGGTTCCATCTATGTCTGCAATAACAGCACGATCGCCGCACACATCTGCCACCGGGTTCTGCATGTCATAAGCCTGTGACCAGATCGTATCCAGCTTCGTGTTCACCAGCGATACTTCGTCGGAGCTGTACCTCAGGATCTTGCCCGACAAATTGGTATACTGCGTGGATACGGTGTCTTCCTGTTCACTGGCGGCCTGTACCTTATAGCTATGATAGCTTCGTTTTTCGAGGAAAAGAAAGCCCAGCAAAACTACCAGTCCCACTGCAAGCACGGCAGCCACAGGCCTTAGCACGGCTTTTCTTTTCCTCAGAGCAGATTTAAACTTCCTTCGGACAGATGCACTGCTCCTTGTACCGGACTGTGCCTTCTCCAGACGGCGTTTCTCTGCCAGGAGACGTTTCCGCCTCAGTTTCTTTCTGATATTTTTGAATGTATTTGCCATAATTTAACCTTGCCTTGTATTTTCTAGCTTACATGCATTTCGATTATAACACATCCTGTTATGGTAATACAATCATTTGCCCAGGATAAATCACCTGGTTTTCCTTAAGATTGTTCAGGCGGCAGATTTCCGAAATTGCATCCATATTCCCGTAATGAGAAATGCTGATCTGGTACAGGGTATCTCCAGGCTTTATGATATAGGTTTCATAAGCGCTGTCTGATGATGCCTGGGCAGAAGGCGTCAGCTGAACCTGACTCTCCTCCTTTTTCGCTTTTCGCTCATCTGCCTCCTGGGAAAATTTATCTTCGCTCACAGTCTCCTGGCTTTCTTCAGCACTGGCAGAATCCGCAGCTGCAGACGCTCCTGTCTCCTTGGTATCTGTTTCCTGTACATCAGCTTCTTCTGTCCCATTTTCCGCACCAGGCTGAATGGTCGGAGTGATCTGCAGGCTTTCCTCTGGCTGCTCATCTGTTTCTTCCAGTGCTTTCGTAATCTCTTCGATCCAGGTGATCTCCGGCGTTTTCGTCACTTCACGTACGGCATCTGCCTGGTTGTCTTCACTTTCTTCTACCGTGTTGTCAGACATGACCGTAACAGTGGAATCCACAGAAGGCTCCGCAATGCGCATGTAATTTCTGTAAAAGCCTGCGCCTACAGCAAGGACGGCAAGCACCAGACAAGCTGTAGCCGCATAAGAAAAAACAGAGGTATGCTCCGTCTCCCTCTGGGGCTTTTCCTCTGTCTCTGGTGTTTTTTTATTTTTGATGATTTTACGGAAGGTGGTAACTGCCTCATCTCCCACAGTTTCCGAAGCTCCCTGACCCATGTCTTTCGTTTTCTCAATCATGTATTCCTGCATGAGAGGATTTTTTTCGTAATAAATGTAATATCCTCTTTGCCGGATCATAAGTCCGTTTTCGTAAAAGAAAAAAGCCTCTTCTTTTTCTGTGGGTTCCATGAGCATCAGAACCTTTTCCCCGCCGAAATATCTTAAGTGGATGCGGGTCAGAAGCTCATCTGTTTCCATATACATCTGGGGGCGCGAAAAAAACCAGCCTGTAATTTCCTGTCCTGGAAAATATTTTGCCTGGTTTTCCTGAATCTTTGTCCATACTTTTTCCGAGAAATCAATATGATCCGCAGCAGCTTCCATATCTTCCACCATCAACGCTCCCCGGATGAAAAGATAGGTTATTCCGTTGTTCCATTTGGTGTCGCCGGTAAATACAGCCACACAGCCCTGTTCGTTTCCTGGACCGGTTTCGTTTCTGGCAAGTCTTGTGAGGAATGTATATACATAATCCTCAATGTAAATCCGGATATTCCCGGCAGTCAGACCGATCTGGCGTATATTTCTCGGCAGATTAAAAAGATTTTCCCCATTTTTTGCTTCCTGCTTCTCCTCCTTGTAAACGATCTCTATCATGATCACATCACCCCTTCGGGTATGAGCATATCATATGGAAAATGCAGATTTTAGCGTAATATAAGACCTGTTTCAGAGAATTTAACGACAGTTTTTGCAGAGTGCATAATTTTTTCAAAACTGGGATAAGATGGATTATAAAAAAGCAGGAGCGTTCATATGCCATTTTATATTAATACCCAAAACCAGGATTCTTCCAGAGAAATTGCCAGGGTTCTGGAAAAATGCATTCAGCGTCATAAAAAGGACTGGTCCGAAATTGTGTTTCTGTGTATCGGAAGCGACCGGGTAACAGGGGACTGTCTGGGGCCTTATGTGGGCTATCGTCTGAGCCAGTACCAGATTCCAGGAATTTTCGTCTATGGAACTCTGAATCAGCCTGTTCATGCCGTAAATCTATCCCATATAACGGACAGTATTGCAAGTGCCCATCCATCTGCCCTTGTGATTGCCATTGATGCCTCTCTGGGTGAAAAACGCCATCTGGGATATGTAAGTATCGGAAACGGCTCGCTCTACCCGGGTGCTGCCGTACAGAAGGATCTGCCGCCAGTAGGGGATATCTACATTACTGGAATCGTAAACATAGCCGGGATTCTGGAATACCTTACCTTACAGACAACACGCCTTTCCACAGTGATCACCCTTGCGGATACCATCACCCAGGGAATTCTTGGGAGCTTTTCCGCGTAAAGAAAAGTCCATAAATTTTTGCAGCATATAAAAAATGTCAGAGGCTTGCTCGAGTTGCCCCTGACATTTCTTCTGTGTATAATAATTTACAGCTTATTTTGCTTCATTCAAAAGTCCGATCAGATAAATGCTTTGATCTGTTTGTAGATGCCAGCTGCATCAAGTCCGTATTTCTCAAGAAGAGCAACAGCCGGACCGGACTCGCCGTAAACATCATTGATACCGATACGCTTCACCGGTACAGGAGCTTTCTCAGCAAGGCACTCGCATACAGCGCCGCCAAGACCGCCGATGATGGAATGCTCCTCAACAGTTACAACTTTACCAGTTTCTTTTGCTGCAGCTACAACAAGCTCCTCATCAAGAGGCTTGATGGTGTGGATGTTGATAACCTTTGCTTCGACTCCCTCTTCTGCAAGCTTAGCTGCTGCTTCAAGAGACGGAGCTACGCAAAGTCCGTTGGCAATGATGGTAAGGTCTTTTCCCTCGCGAAGAACGATTCCTTTACCAAGCTCAAATTTATAATCAGGATTGTCATTGATAACCGGAACAGCAAGACGACCAAATCTCATGTAAACAGGGCCTACATGCTCATAAGCAGCCTCTACCATAGCTTTTGCTTCAATGTCGTCTGACGGGCATGCTACAACCATTCCCGGGATTGTACGCATAAGGGCAAAATCCTCGCAGCACTGATGGGTAGCACCGTCCTCACCAACGGAAATTCCGCCGTGGGTAGCACCGATCTTAACGTTCAGCTTCGGATATCCTACAGAGTTGCGGACCTGCTCAAATGCACGTCCGGCAGCAAACATTGCGAAGGTACTTGCAAACGGTACCTTGCCTGTTGTTGCGATTCCGGCGGCAATTCCCATCATATTGCACTCTGCGATACCGCAGTCAATATGACGCTCCGGGAACGCTTTCTTAAAGATTCCGGTCTGTGTAGCTGCAGCAAGGTCAGCGTCCAGAACAACCAGATCATCATGTTTCTTTCCAAGTTCTACAAGAGCGTTTCCATAGCTTGCTCTGGTGGCAATTTTCTTTACTTCTGACATAATGCTTCACCTACCTTTTCCAAATCTGCCATAGCCTGTGCGTATTCTTCGTCATTCGGAGCCTTTCCATGCCAGCCAACCTGGTTCTCCATGAAGGAAACTCCTTTGCCTTTTACGGTTTTCATAACGATTGCGGTAGGCATTCCTTTGGTAGCCTTTGCTTCGTCAAAAGCAGCACGCAGCTGTGCCATATCATTTCCGTCTGCAACATTGATCACATGGAAATTAAATGCCTCAAATTTCTTATCGATCGGGTATGGAGAGCATACGTCCTCTACCTTACCGTCGATCTGAAGGCCGTTGTTGTCAACGATCACTACAAGGTTGTCCAGTTTTCTGGCACCTGCGAACATAGCAGCTTCCCATACCTGGCCTTCCTGGATCTCGCCGTCTCCAAGAAGTGTGTATACACGATAGCTGTCATTAGATAATTTTGCGGAAAGTGCCATTCCAACTGCAGCAGAGATTCCCTGTCCAAGAGATCCGCTGGACATGTCAACGCCTGGAATGTGCTTCATATCCGGATGTCCCTGAAGGTAAGATCCAAGGTGACGGAGTGTTACCAGATCTTCTTTCGGGAAATAGCCTCTCTGTGCAAGTACAGAGTACAGTCCCGGTGCAGTGTGACCTTTGGAAAGGACGAAACGGTCGCGGTCTGCTTTCTTTGGATCCTTCGGATCGATATTCATCTCCTCAAAATAAAGATATGTAAATACATCTGCTGCAGATAAAGATCCGCCCGGATGACCGGCTTTAGCAGCATGCAGTGCAGTTACGATGCCCTTGCGGACTTCGTTTGCAGTTTTCTGAAGCTCTAAATTCTCCATTATCAATTCTCCTTATTATTCCATGATACGCGGATTGCGACCTGTCTGTAAGTTCCCGCAATTCCAAGTATCAATTATTCACCAAATACAGCTTTGTAATCATTCTGGAATTTCACGATTCCGGCATCTGTCAGCGGATGATGTGTCATCTGCTCAAGTACCTTGAACGGTACAGTTGCGATGTCAGCACCAGCAAGTGCACACTGTGTTACATGCATTGGATGACGAACGCTTGCTGCGATGATCTCTGTGTCAATGCCTGCAACAGCAAACATGTCAGCAATCTGACGGATCAGCTCAACGCCATCTGTAGAGATATCATCAAGTCTTCCAAGGAATGGAGATACATAGGTAGCGCCTGCTCTTGCAGCAAGAAGTGCCTGGTTTGCGCTGAAGATCAGGGTTACGTTTGTCTTGATTCCTTCTTTGGAAAGAACCTTAACAGCCTTCAGGCCTTCGCATGTCATCGGAATCTTAACAACCATGTTCGGATGGATCTTTGCGATCTCACGTCCCTCACGGATCATTCCCTCTGCGTCTGTTGTAGTAGCCTTTACCTCACCGCTGATTGGTCCGTCAACGATCTCTGTGATCTCTTTGATAACTTCGTTGAAGTCTCTTCCCTCTTTTGCGATCAGGGATGGGTTTGTGGTTACTCCGCAGATGATTCCCATATCGTTCGCTGCTTTAATATCCTCTACTTTTGCTGTGTCAATAAAAAATTTCATGATCTTATCCTCCTGAATTTGTTTAAGCTTTTGCACATGTTTTTCACATGCTTTCATTATACCAGACTTCACTTGCAGGTCAAGACGGGGTGCTTTTTATTAATAAAAATTCAATTAATAATTCATCAAATTTATTAATATTTTCCAGGTTTGTCACTTACCCATCAATCTATTTTTTATAGTGTTTATCAGCTTTTGCAAAGTTTTTTCCATGTGTTTTTCCAGATTTTATTACTAATAATTTCGGTTGAATCATTTATTTAATCTTATTTTCATCCGTTTTTTTCCACTGTCGGCTCCAGCTTGTCCAGCCTTGCGTAGCCAGTGGTTTTGCGCACAATGATCTTGGGGTTATATTCAATATTGTACACGCTTGTGGGACGTATTCCCTCTCCGAAACGGTTGTCCGTATCGATCTTGCGGATGATAATATCGCAGGCATCACGGCCCTTCAATGCCACAAAGTGGTCTATAGTAGTTAGCGACACACGCCGGATCCCGGAATAGAAAATATTGTCGCAGCCGATCACCGATACATCCTTGGGCACACGCAGTCTGGCGTCCTGAAGCGCATCCACCGCACCGATGGCCATCATGTCATTCTGCCCTGCAATGGCGGTAAATCTGCTGCCATCCTCAAGAAGAGACCTGGTCAGGGCATAGCCCATGGAATACTCGGAATCCGTCCGGGGATTGCGGCGGTCTACCGACTCGTCTGCGGCCCGGATGATCACATGTCCGGCAAGCCCGGCTTTCTCAAACTCATGGACAAAGCCATCCACTCGCTTGGAACGCTGCCACTGCCTTCTGGTAAGAGGCGGGGTAATAAATGCCACATCCCGGTGTCCCAGGTCCAGAAGGTGCCTTGCCATCAGACGGCCCACTTCTGTGTTGTCCTGATTGATGGCATCTACGGTGCTGATCTTCTCCTTGTTGCTGATGATGACCAGCGGAATATCCCTTGCCATCTCCTCCACCTGGCTGATGTAGTCCGGGTGAGGATTGCAGGCATAAATGATTCCCTGGGGTGCCATTGCGCGGATCATCCGCAGATATTTCTCCTCAAGTCTTGCATCACGCTGGGTATTGCAGATGAAAACCCCATACCCCCGCTCATTCGCCACAGCCTCAATGCCCTGCAGAAGCAGCACATAATAAGGGCTTGTGATGGTGGGGCAGAATACAACGATCAGCTTCTCTTTTTTGTTTTCTTTTTTGCTTCTGTGCCCGGGAAGACGGTAGCCCAGCTCGCGGGCGGCATTTTCTACCTTTTCTACGGTCTCCCGGGAAAAAGAAACGTTATATTTGTGATTCAGCACCATGGAAACGGTAGCCTGGGAAACCCCTGCTTTCTCTGCTACATCGGATGAAGTCACTTTTTTTCGCGCCACAGGAAATCACCTCCCACCGTTTTCGTTCTGTGTCAAAGTTCTACGCGGCCCTCCAGTGCACGAAGAAGGGTTACCTCGTCAATGTATTCCAGGTCGCCGCCCACAGGCACGCCGCTTGCAATACGGCTTACCTTGATTCCAGTAGGCTTGATCAGCTTACTGATATACATGGCTGTGGTTTCTCCCTCCAGACTGGAGTTGGTGGCAATGATCACTTCCTTCACATCTCCCTGCAGACGCTGGATCAGCTCCTTCAGCTTGATGTCATCCGGGCCGATTCCCAGCATAGGGGAAATAGCTCCGTGAAGAACGTGATAAACGCCGTCAAACTTGCCTGTTTTTTCATAAGCAGCAAGATCCCTGGTGTTCTCCACTACCATAATGGTGCTGTGGTCACGCTTGGGATTGCTGCAGATCGGGCACATTTCCTTATCTGTCAGGGTGTAGCAGCACTTGCAGTACTGTACATTGGTCCTGGCATCTGTGATGGCGCCTGTCAGCTGCTGCACCTGGTCCTTGGGCATATTCATAATGTGAAAAGCCAGGCGCTGGGCTGATTTCGCACCGATTCCAGGCAGATGGGAAAGCTGCTCGATCAGTTTGTTAATGTGACTGCTGTAGTATTCCATCAGAATGGAAGACCTCCGCCTAGTCCGCCAAGGCCGCCTGTCAGCTTGGACATCACAGCCTGGTTCTCCTGCTCAACCTTGCGAAGAGCTTCGTTGGTTGCCGCAACGATCAGATCCTCAAGCATTTCAATATCGTCCGGATCTACAACCTCTTCTGCAAGCTTTACTTTGGTTACTTCTCTCTTGCCGGAGATGGTTACCTCTACTGCTCCGCCGCCTGCAGCTGCAGTAAATTCCTTCTCCTCAAGAGCCTTCTGGTTCTCTTCCATCTGACGCTGCATTTTCTGCGCCTGTTTCATAAGATTATTCATATTTCCCGGCATTCCCATGCCCGGAAAACCTCCACGCTTTGCCATTACACATTCCTCCTGAATTCAATATTTCCACACCGAAGTCCTACCGGGACAAATTTGTCCCGTCCCCCGGTATTTTTTATTCTTCCGGATCATCCGGATCTTCTTCCACCACTACATCCATATGGATATTCTCCCGGATCGCCTGGTCTACTGTTACCTGGGCAAGATTGGTGTGGTGGTGCTCTTTTGCCACTACCATTTTCAGTTCCACGGATTTGCCAGTCTGCGCCGCAATGATGGATTTCAGCTCATTCTCGGCTTCGGGATTGTCCACGTAGGTTTTGCCCAGGAAATCCTGAAACTCCACGTAAAGCACAGGCTCGCCTGTCTCACCATTGTACTTGGGGATGGCTTTCTGAAGCATCTGCTTGAAAATGCCGCTGGTCTGTCCTACAATTACCCGCCAGCTGGCTACAATCTTCTGCAGATCTTCTGGCGCGGCTTTCACCGGAGCCGCAGCCTTAGGTGCCGCCATTCCCGCATCCACGCCGCCTGAAACCGCTCCTGAACTTCCCTGCTGCACGATTACCTGCTGAACCGGGCGCTCATCCATACGCTGCTCCAGAACACGCAGACGGTCTAGAACGGAATCCAGATTGGTCTCCATGGCCGGACGGCACAGCTTGATCAGTGCGATCTCCACCAGAACACGTTTCTGGGTGGAATAGCGGATCTGGCTGGACAGATCAGAAAAAATACGGATGTAGCGCATCAGCGTCTCTACATCCACCATCTCACTTTCTTCCTGCAGAAGCTTCAGGTTCTCGGAAGAGACGTCAATGGCCTCTTCCGGGTTCTCGGACGTTTTCACAAGGAGAAGATTACGCATGTACCAGGTAAAATCTCCTACAAACTGTCCAAGCTCCCTTCCGCCTATGATCAGATCCTCCAGAGTGCGGATGGCCGAGGTCACATCCCCCTTAAGGACCTGGCGCAAAAGTTTGCTGAACACTTCTGTGTCAACTGCGCCAAGCACTTCCAGAACCTTGTCATAGGTCAGGGTCTGTCCCAGATAAAAGGCAATGCACTGGTCAAGAAGACTTAAGGCGTCTCGCATGGAGCCGTCTCCTGCCTTCGCAACGTAGCGGACTGCCTTCTCCTCCGCCTCCACATTCTCGATTTTCAAAAGCTCATCCAGTCTTGCCGCAATGGTGTCAATGGAAATACGGTGAAAATCGTATCTCTGGCATCTGGACAAAATGGTGATCGGGATCTTGTGTGCCTCTGTGGTTGCAAGAATGAAGATAACATAAGACGGAGGTTCCTCCAGTGTTTTCAGAAGAGCATTGAATGCTCCTGTTGAAAGCATGTGAACCTCGTCGATAATGTATACCTTATAGTTTCCTTCTGTAGGGCGATAGGCCACTTCCTCGCGGATTTCACGGATGTTGTCCACACCGTTGTTGGATGCGGCATCGATCTCGATCACGTTCATCGAGGTGCCGGCCTGTATCGCCTTACACATTTCACATTCACCACAGGGGCTTCCATTTACCGGGTGCTGGCAGTTTACTGCCTTCGCCAGTATTTTTGCAACGGTTGTCTTACCGGTTCCTCGGGTGCCGCAGAACAGATAGGCGTGTCCGATACGGTTCGCCTTGATTTGATTGGTCAGCGTGGTCACAATGTGATCCTGGCCCTTGACATCATCGAAATTATCCGGTCTGAACTTCCGGTATAGAGCAGTATAGCTCATTTATGGAAACTCCTTTCTGAAAAGCAGAATCAGTCGCCGAAGCTGATACCGATCTGTTTTGCAGCTTTGACAGTCTGGTCTTTTGGAGAAACCATCTTAAGCTTGCCGGCACACTCTTCAAGAGGAACTCTCTTGATCTTGCCGTTTACAACACCGATCATGATACCATACTCTCCGTCAAGGATAGCTTCAGCAGCACCTGCTCCGATTCTTGTGGAAAGCACGCGGTCGTATGCGCACGGTGCTCCTCCACGCTGTGTGTGTCCCGGAACTGTGATGCGGACTTCTGATCCAAGCTCCTGGGTAATCTTGTCTGCGATTTCATAAGATACGGAAGGATACTTCTTTGCACGGTCTTCCAGTTTCTTCTTGTAGTCTTTCTTGGAAAGCAGAGCGTCTTCCTTGGAAATGGCACCTTCTGCCACAGCAAGGATGGTGAAGCGCTTGCCTGCCTTGGATCTCTTCTGGATAGCTGCAACTACTTTCTTGATGTCATAGGGAATCTCCGGGATCAGGATAATATCTGCTCCGCCTGCGATTCCTGCATGCAGGGTAAGGCTTCCTACCTTGTGTCCCATAACCTCTACGATGAATACGCGGCCGTGGGAAGCTGCTGTTGTGTGGATGCAGTCGATTGCGTTGGTCGCAATGTTTACTGCACTCTGGAAGCCGAATGTCATGTCTGTTCCCCAGATATCATTGTCGATGGTCTTCGGCAGATGGATGATATTCAGGCCTTCCTCGCGTAAAAGGTTGGCTGTCTTCTGGGTTCCGTTGCCGCCAAGGATTACCAGGCAGTCCAGACAGAGCTTGTAGTAGGTCTGCTTCATTGCTTCTACCTTATCCAGACCTTTCTCATCCGGTACACGCATAAGCTTAAACGGCTGTCTGGATGTTCCAAGGATAGTTCCTCCCTGTGTAAGGATTCCGGAAAAGTCCTTGGATGTGAGCATACGGTATTTGCCGTAGATCAGTCCTTTGTATCCATCGTCAAATCCGTAAACCTCCAGATCATCGATGCTGTTGGTGAGTCCCTTTACTACTCCGCGCATGGTGGCATTCAGGGCCTGGCAGTCACCGCCGCTTGTTAATAAGCCGATTCTTTTAATCATAGTACCCTCCATTTCTGTGTCTTTGGCAAACAGGCGCCGTCGCTTCCGGCGTCTGTGCGGTCCTTATGAACCTTTTTGCACACACATTTTAATGCTTGGATTTAATTATATAATATTTCGTGGGCTGACACAACAAGGAATTTGTCTAGCGCGGCTGGATTCTTCCTCCATATGCGGCAAAAGCCAGAGAAAAACCAGATTTATGAAAGGGAAAATGTGCAAATCTATTGACAAATTTTCGTTTGTCCCTTATAATTAAATTCCGCGCAGCCGGGGAGATAGCGGTGCCCTGTACCTGCAATCCGCTACAGCAGGGGTGATGCCAATCTGAGGCTTGTATCTTGTGGAGCTGCCCTTTATAAGTGGCGTTGACGTTTGGGTCTTACGCAACAGGACTCTATGAACCGTGTCAGGACAGGAATGTAGCAGCACTAAGTAGAATCTCCTGTGTGCCGTGAGGGTGCCTGGGCTGAGTTAACTGTAGAGGTAACGTCTGTGAGACCATTCCGAAGTGCGGCGCGCGTAATAAAGAAAGTTGTGGAACGTCTGAGAGGACGTTCTTTTTTTGTGCATTTTGTCAAGACGGACGATTTCCCCCTGGTGAAGCAGTACAGACAACGGTGAATTTCGGGGGGATGCTCCGTCGCCTAACTGTCTGTACTGCCATCCCAGGGGAAATCTGGTCAATAAAAAAGATACATAAATGAAAGGAATGCACTCGCGTCCTTTACATCATGTACCTTTTTCAAACAGGCTCTAGAGCGTGTTTGAAAAAGGCTTTCTGCAAGATGTGCGTCACAATTTGTGGGAGATTTTGTCCGGATGAGGGCGCCGTAGCGGGCTACGGCAACTGAATTCGGGCAAAATATACCGCAAAGTGGGGCGTGCAGATTGCAGGAATGATTTTTCAAACAGGCTCTAGGATCTATCCGTATATTCTGCAAAAATTATTTGCAAAACTCAGCTACTACCTGGTTGATTACTTTGCCGTCTGCTTTGCCTTTCAGTTCCGGCATGATGGTCTTCATGATCTGGCCTTTGTTTCCGGAGGCGATGAGCTCGGCATGTTTTTCCTGAAGGTAAGCTTTGATCTCGGAAGCATCCATCAGCTTCGGAGCGTATTTAGCGATAACATCATATCTTGCCTGGTATTCATCCTTCAGATCCTGTCTGGATTCCGGGCAGGTGTCGATCTGCTCTTTTACAGATTTCAGTTCCTTGAGGATCACGCGATCAACCAGCTCGCTGCTGATATCATCACGGCAGCCCTCGTCAATTGCAACTTTCTTCACTGCTGAGATCAGGGAAGATACTGCGTCCTTTGTTACTTTATCCTTTGCTTTCATAGCAGCAACCATGTCTTTTCTTAATGCTTCAAGTTCCATTGTGTTTTCCTCCTGTCAATTTCGCCATCCTTTATTTCTCCTGAAATTCGATGGCTTTTCTAGAGCGTGTTTGAAAAAGGCTTTCTGCAAGATGTGCGTCACAATTTGTGGGAGATTTTGTCCGGATGAGGGCGCCGTAGCGGGCTACGGCAACTGAATTCGGGCAAAATATACCGCAAAGTGGGGCGTGCAGATTGCAGGAATGCTTTTTCAAACACGCTCTAGCTCTTTACTATACCACTATTTTTCTGAATTTCCAACCTGTTCTGCCAGAGATTTTTTCAGCATTTTCTTCTTTTCCCGAAGCTCTTTGAAAAAATCGGACAGCATAGAGGAGCACTCTTCCTGCAAAACGCCGCGGATTACTTCCACCTTGTGGTTGAATCCGTCCATTTCCAGAAGATTCAAAACCGAGCCTGCGCATCCGGCTTTGGGGTTCATGCTTCCGATCACCACACGGTCAATGCGGGACTGCATCAGGGCGCCGGCACACATCTGGCAGGGCTCCAGGGTCACATACATGGTGCAGCCCTCCAGCCGCCAGTCTCCTAACTTTTTGCTGGCTTTCTTGATGGCATTCAGCTCGGCATGGGAAAGGGTGTTCTTGTCTGTATTTCTGCGGTTGTAGCCTCTTGCAATAATCTGTCCATCGCAGACGATCACGCAGCCGATTGGAACCTCTTCCAGGGCCCGGGCTTTTTTCGCCTGGCGGATGGCTTCTTTCATAAAACGTTCCTGATCTGTAAGCATAAAGTTCTCCTGTTGTGTGAAATGAAAAATGTTATCTGTAAAATGTGCGGCACATTAACCAAGCTCTGATTTTCTTCGCATCTTTTTCCAGTAATAGGTGACGCCCACAATGTCTGCCAGTGCCCATCCAATGGGAACGGATGCCCAGATTCCGGTGACGCCGATTGCCGGAACGGCGGACAAAGTATAAGCCAGGACCACACGGGTTCCAAGGGAAAGGATGGTAAGGATCACGGACATTCCAGGCATTTTTACTGCACGGTAATATCCATACAGAAGGAAAAGAAGTCCGATTCCAAAATAAAATGCGCCTTCAATTCGCAGATATCCGACACCAATGGAAATAATCTCCGTCTGGGATGCATTTACAAAAATGCCCATAAGCGGCGCGGCAAATGCACAGACCGCTGCGCTGATCACCAGGCAGAATACAAATGCAGCTGTTACCGCACTTTTGATTCCCTGAGAAATTCGCTTTTCTTTTCCGGCGCCGTAATTTTGGGCAATGAAGGTGGAAAATGCATTTCCAAAATCCTGTACCGGCATGTAAGCGAAAGAATCGATTTTTACCGCTGCTGCAAATGCTGCCATAACTGCGGTTCCAAAGCTGTTTACCCGGCCCTGGACCATGAGGATTCCAAAGTTCATAACTGACTGCTGCAGGCAGGTAAGAAAAGAGAGCTGGGCAATCTCACCCAGAACCCTTTTGTCAAAGTGCAGTTCTTCACGGGAAAGGCGAAATTCCGGGAAACAGATCAAGGTGTATACCGTAATTCCGATTCCGGATACGAACTGCGCAAGGACCGTTGCACCTGCGGCTCCTGCCACGCCCCAGCCAAAGCCAAGAACAAAGAGCAAATCAAGTACTATATTCAGGACAGTAGATGCTGCAAGAAAAATCAGGGGGACGACTGAATTTCCCACAGCTCTTAGCAGTGCTGCAAAATAATTATATAAAAATGTGGCGCTGATTCCGGCGAATATGACCAGCAGGTAGGTCCGCATGTAGGGAACCACTTCTGCCGGCACCTGAAGGACTTTCAGGATCAGGGGCAAACCTGCGTAAACCAGAACATTGATCACCACAGTCATTGCCGCGATCAGGCCGAAGGAATGGAGAATTCCTTCTT
This sequence comes from Blautia segnis, assembly GCF_014287535.1. Classification (NCBI taxonomy): domain Bacteria; kingdom Bacillati; phylum Bacillota; class Clostridia; order Lachnospirales; family Lachnospiraceae; genus Blautia; species Blautia segnis. The sequence continues at coordinate 15,591 of NZ_JACOOT010000013.1, forward strand.
TTAGCTTTTTGTGATCCTGCTCGCCGAAGCGGATGGAAAATACGGCACCGCTTCCCATACACATTCCAATCAAAATGGACGTCAGAAAGGTCATCAGGGTATAAGACGAGCCAACTGCGGCAAGGGCATTGGCTCCCAGATACCGTCCCACGATCAGGGTATCTGCGATATTGTAGCATTGCTGCAAAAGATTCCCGGCCATGAGAGGCAGGGCAAACAGCATCAGATTTCCGGTAATGCTGCCTTTTGTCAGGTCTCGTTGTTTCATTTCATTTTTTTCCTCATCTAATGCACACTTATTTCCCAGGGCAGGCAGATCGCAGGATTGTTTTTTTCAAACAGGTTCCAGGATAAAACGCACTGGGAATGCTTTTATTATAGGCAGTTCTGATGAGGATGTCAATTTTGGGGAAGTGCTCTTTTTGCCTGAAAAGTGTGTAAAAATGGTATTTTAAGTTAATGACAGACAGGCGGGTCAATGGAACGATACCAGTAGCCGCCTTTTCCTTTGGGGACTTTTATGAGCGGGCTTTCTTTAAAGCTTGGGAAGCCGAACATGCCTGCCATGAACTGTTCCTGCTGATCGTAGCTTCCGGGAACACCAAGGATGTACTTTCCGTTTTGACGGCGGCACAGGAGCAGATGTCCGAAGTTGTAATAGCCGTATTGCAGAAAGCGGTTGTTTCTAAGGCCGCATTGTCTTCTTGGGAAGTGTACCAGATCCTGGGGATGGATTTTCCAGCACTGGAACAGGTCGCCGTCTGCGAAGGGGCAGAAGGGCTGACCGAAGGGGAGGGAGTGTTTTTCGGGTTTGGAGTGGATGGACTGTATGTGGATTTCTTCGGTGGGGGACGGGACGTCTGAGGTCTGAGGTGCTGGATTCAGTTCGATTTCGGAACTTGTTTTGGGCTTTGGTTCTTGTAAAATAGTGTTGGTGCTGTCTGAAGAAGAATCTGGACTGCTTACGGGGACAGAAAGTTCTTCTGAAGCGTTTGCCGGAAGTATAGACTCTGCCGACAGAGCGTCACCAGGAATAGGTTCTGGCATATTTGCATGATTGCTTTCTGAATCAGTCTGGTTCGGATTGGTCGTAAATTCTTTGTTGCTTACTGATGCTGGCGGCTCTGTTTTGAAAGTATTGGTTTCTGTCTCTTCTGAAAATTCTACATTCTGCACTTCATCATTAGGTGTGACCTGGCCCAAAGCTTCTGCATTTTCTTTTTCCATCTCAGACTCAGGCACGTTTTCGGCGTCACTGTTATTTTCCATTTCGTTTTGAGGCGATTCTGGTTGAGCAGTTTCCTGTTTCGTTTCTTCCTGTTTATCCTCTTCTGACCTCTTTGTTTCTTCTCCAATTTTCATTTCTTTGAAATTTTCCGGACGGATTGCCTGGTCATCCCATTCTGTGCCGAAAAAGCCGCCGGATTTTGTCAGAATTACCATGCCGCCCATTTTGCCAAGGGCCGTTCCGGAATCTCCCATATTTAATGCATCTGTTTCAATCAGGCAATCAACCCGGTCCGTCTGCGTCATGCAGCTTCCGATGAGAATTCCATTCATCAGACCTTCCTTTCTCAGGAAGCAAAATACCCTGGCCTCTTCCTCTGCTGCCAGCCCTTCTACATGAAGATGAATTTCAATTGTACATATGGAATTTCGGACTTCAACCTTTATAAAACCGCAGTTGTTTTCCTTTTTTCCTTTGCGGTACTCATATACATATGCGATAAAACGGCGATATCCAGCCAAATGACGACCTCCCTGTCCTTTTTATAAGCATTTTCATTTCATTCATTAATGTATATGAAGCTGCGATTTATTCATTCATAAAATTTTTAAATTTTTTTGATTTTTTTCAAATTTTGTGTTGACAAGATGGCATTCTCTATGTATAATATTACTTGTCGTTGACGAAGTGTGGCTCAGTTTGGTAGAGCGCTGCGTTCGGGACGCAGAGGTCGTGGGTTCGAATCCCGTCACTTCGACTACTTGGCAGGGGCGCCGAAAGCCTTGAGAAATCAAGGGTTTCGGTGTTTTTTTATGCTTTTCCCCTTTTTTCAAAAGTGTTCGTAAAGTCATTTTACGGATGTTCGTAAACTCCGCTTAAGGACTCTGCCTGTCTCTGTTTATGTGCTCTGTCAATATGTGTGTATATATTCATAGTTGTTACAATATCAGCATGACCTAACCATTCTTGAATATCCTTTGCTTTCCACCCCTGCTCATATAAAATACAAGCTGTTGAATGTCTCAAGTTGTGAAAGGTCAAATTGGGGTTTCCAAACATGGTCACCATCTTTTTATGATGTTTACTTATGAAATATTTCTTAACTACATAAAGGATAATAAAACAACATTTGGCATTTTATTATGCCAGATGGAAACACACGCATTTCAGCAAGGCATAATGAACAGTGTGCAGTCTTACATACAGTCAATTATCCCCGGATTATCTGATAAATGTGAGGAACAATATATATATTCATTCATGATGCATGGTTGCTTAAATATAATTGTTGACTGGATTAATAATGATTTTAACATTCATTCACATAAACTTGCAGAAATAATATATCACGTATGTAATGTTATTTTAGCTGAACCGGTATCTGATGCAGAAACCAGTACAGCGAATATTAAGTAACCGCCATATACAATATAACCCCTTTATATGCCCTGTCTTTTTATTCCTACAAATCTTCGTGCAGTTTTACATCCCTATTATCTGCCATGCATTGTTTTAAGGCAACGATCATTTTTTCTGCATCCAGCGGCTTTGCAAGATGGACATTCATTCCTGCCAGCCGGCTGTTGATAATATCTTCTGCAAAGGCATTTGCGGACATTGCAATGATCGGAACCCTCATGGCATCCCTTCTTTTCATTTCCCTGATTGTCCTTGCCGCATCCAGTCCATTCATCCTCGGCATCATAATATCCATATAAATTACCCCGAAATAATCTGGTTCAGATTTTTCGAAGATTTCAACTGCTTCCTTCCCATCCGCTGCACATGTAACCTCCATACCGCTTTCTTCCAGTATACATCTGGCAATTTCCATGTTCAGCTCATTGTCTTCCACAACCAATGCTCTCATGCCTTCCACTGAATAATCATCAAGGCTTACCGACTTGTCTGATAAATTACTGTTTTCATCCTGTGTGCCAATTTTGAACGGTATTTTTACAATAACTGTAGTACCAACACCAACTTTGCTCTTCAGTTCAATACTTCCATCCATCCTGTCCACAAGCTGCTTCGTAATTGCAAGCCCCAGTCCGGTGCCTTCATACCTGGATCTGCTTGTCTTGCTTTCCTGAGAGAACATATCAAAAGCATGGGCAATAAAATCTTCACTCATACCCACACCCTGGTCTTTACAGTAGAAAGTAAAAAATGCCCTGCCATCATCCAAAGCTTCTTCCTTACCCCCAACCGTAATCACACTACCCGCCTGACTGAATTTTATGGCATTGTCCAAAATATTCGACAGAATCCTGCCAAGATATACCGGATTTCCAATCAGAGCGATGTGGCTATATGTACCATTTTTCCAGTCAACCTCATACCGGATGCCTTTCTTTGCAGCCCGCTCATCATAAATCTGGTTCAGTTCCCGCAGTACTATTGTCAGATCAAACAAAAGCTGCTGGTCCTTCAAATCTCCGCTCTGTAGTTTATTCATATCCAGCACATCATTTACCAGAGATACAAGATATTTCAGAGATTCCATTGCCTTTTCTCTGATCTTCTGCTGCATCAGAAGATCATCTGCGTACTGATTTCCCATATTTACCATACCGATAATACCGTTCAGTGGTGTACGGATATCATGACTCATAGTTGCCAGAAACCTTGTTTTCATTTCGGCTTCCCGCTTTGCTGCTTCCGCTGCAAAGTTAAGATCCTCTTCACGTCTTTTGGAATCGCTGATACTACGGACCGTACATAAAACATGGGTTACATTCCCAGACTCATCCCGTTTTTTTACAATAAAAATCATCCTGTGCCAGCTGCCATCACACATCCTGTATTCTGTAGAAATACATTCTTCCGTCTTCAATCTTGTGGAAAGTGTAGAAACATCCAGAAAAGGCCGTATCAGCGGACGGTATTCCGGTGCAACCATGGTATCACAAAGCTGATACAGCTTCTCCGATGCACATCCTCTGTTTCCTGTCAGTTTGTGTATTTCACTGTCATTTGATACCCCTTCAAAAAAATCTTTCTGCACATCAATCCTGTAGATAGAACAGTAGCTCTTGGCAATTGCCGAAATTATTTCATTGCTCAGCCGTGTCTCGTCCAGTGCCTGCTTTAACTGATTCTGGATCGTAGTTTCCTTTTCCATGATATCATCAATATGCCGGAAACCCACCAGTGCGAATAAATGTTTCTCATCCTGGTATATTTTGATTGCCTGTGCCTCAAAAAATTCATGCTGGTTCGGATTCGGTTTGCTTCTGTAATGGTAGGTAATGCGCTCCTTCCAGGAAAGCTGTTCCTTCAGATGCCCCGTCGAAATCCAGTCCTTAAATTCTTTTCTCTCTTTTTCATACAGATACTGAACTGCATATTGGTCAGCAGCATAATTAAAATTATCACACTGTTTCAGATTCATTTTTTTGCATTGGTTCCGTCATTCATATGCAGAATCTCAAAGGAACCGGTATTTAATTCCACATAATAGACAGCCGTAAAATCTATACACATCTTGTCCAAAATCCGTTTTTCCGCCGTCTGTTCTTCCAGCGTACGTTTCAGTTTTCTGTTCCGCATATGTCCCATTACAGTCAGGATGAGAAGCAGAACGATCAGCACGGCTATAAAAGCCAACGCAGCCACAGACTGCAGTTGCTTCGGAAATATATACTTAATTTCTGTCATAACAAAACCTCTGGTATATGATCTCTAAACACGCCAATATTTTTTCCCTCAAAAGAATCCAGATTTCCTGCTGTAAGATCCATATTTGAGGCATCCGTATAGATGTAATATTTCTCTTCCCCCATAGGCATATCAGAAAATAACATTTTTTCAGCACGTTCGTCTGTATAGGAAATGCCGCCAAGAATATCAATTTCTCCATTTTCCAGCTGTGTAAAGCAATCTTCCCAATTACCTGTCACGTATTCATAGGTCCATCCTGCGTAACCTGCAATGTCTTGAAGATACTCATAACCATAGCCTCTTCTTTCTCCCTTTTCATTGACTGTATTATAAGTTTCCTCAAAAGATCCTATCCGGATAACATTATCCGATTTTTCTTTAGCAGATGCGGAAACAGGAAAAACAGTCAAACATATCATTGTGCAAAATATAAAGTAACAAAGTTTGAAATTTCTTATATTCTGTACTAATTTGCACTTCTTCATCTTTCTCCCACCCTCCAGGCTACAGTCGCCTGCATCTAAACATTTTTGTACATCTTCCGCAAAAGCATTGGCGATCATTGCAATAATAGGCATTCCATTTCCTGTTTGATACCATCAAAATATCCGACAATTCCTATGTATCCATCTTTCTTTAAGGAAGACCATAAGGTATGCAGTTTCAGATCATACTTTTTAATTTATGCGGTTTTTATGATTTTTTGTCAGCAGTTTTGTGATCGTTCTTTTTAATAGCGGAATATCAATCGGCTTTCCAATATGTTCATCCATCCCGGCATCCAGACATGCTTTCCGATCCTCCTCAAAAGCATTTGCCGTCATGGCAATGATTGGGATCTTTTTGGCATCTTCACGTTCCAACATACGAATTGCTTTTGTTGCTTCCAGACCATCCATGACCGGCATCATCACATCCATGATGATGACATCATACTCATTCAGCTTGGAATTCTGAAATATTTCAAGTGCCTCTTTTCCGTTTTTCGCTTCTGCAATATTCAGATGCTCTTCTTCCAGTATTGCATGGGCGATCTCCATATTAATGGCATTATCTTCAACAAGAAGCACCCGCTTCCCTAGCAGATTCATGCTCTGTGGGCAGCTGTCCTCCTGCGGATCATTGTTTTCCGCCAGATGATCTATCTCAAATGGAACCGTAAACGTAAACGTGCTTCCTACATTTTCTTCACTTTCCAGTTCTATCGTTCCACCCATCAGTTCAACAATATCTTTTACAATCGAAAGTCCCAGACCGGAGCCACTGAAGGTTGTAGTTGACAGTTTGCCCTCCTGCGCAAAAACATCAAACGCATGTTTTTGAAATTCTTTACTCATACCAAGACCGGTATCTGAACATACAAACCGAAAAACAGCCATATTCCCATCATCCGATAATTCTTCGCAATAAACATTCACGGTTCCATGAAAATGATTGTATTTAATCGCATTGGAAGAAAGATTCATTAAAACCCTGCTCAGATGTATCGGACTTCCAATCAAATATCTGTGGCGGATTGTACTTGCTTCCACGCCGCCTTCAAATCTTACACCATTTTCATAAGCACTCATTGCAACAACCGTCAGATTATTACTTAACAGCTCTGCCAGATCAAAGGATTTATGTTCCAACACAAGGGAACCGGATTCCAGTTTGCTGATATCCAGGACATTGTTGATCAGATTTTGCAGATATTCTGTGGACTGAAGTACCTTCTGCCTGCATTCACGTAATTTGACCACATCATTGTTATATTTTTCAGCGATATGGATCATCCCCACGATTCCGTTTAGCGGTGTACGGATATCGTGGCTCATACGCCTCAGAAAGGCTGTTTTTGAAAGATTCGCGCGATGAGCATCTTCCATGCTTGCCTTAAGCTGTTTCTGATACATGAGTTCCCGGGATTTTTCTTCCGTAATATCCCGGGCGACATAAAGCACATCCACAGCGTTTCCCTGTGCATCTCTGCTCTTTACAATAAATCTGGACAGCCGCCATTCTCCGTTTGCTCCCATAAATTCAATCGAAACAGAATTCGTATTGCGAAGTCTCTCTGCCAATGTATCAAAGTCAAGAAACTCTCTGTACTTTTCTCTCCACTCCAGGGCGGCAAATGCTGCTGGAAGCCTTTCCATAACATCATCAATTTTTCCCTTTTGCCCAAGGATTTTTTGCACAAGGTCATAACCTTCCAAAAGTTCATATGTCCGCTCTTTAACATTGGCATATATGATTGTTACATACAGCGTAGCAATTGCGGAGATAATCTCTGTCCTCTTTGTTGCCTCATCAAGAGCCTTTTTCAGCAGTACCGTAGTTTTCAGATTTTCCCTCACACATCCAAGATGCCCGCCAACATCAGACAGCAGTGTAATGGAAATCTCATTCTGTCTCAAATCAGGATTATCTACTCCGATGAATCCATTCATCTGATGATTGGCATAAATCGGCACTGCAATCAATGAACATATTTCCTGTGTTTTTAACAATTCATATTCTTCCGGTTCAGAATATTTTGTTGCTTCCAGATCATGGATCACGATTACTTCCTTGTTTTCAAATCGTTTCACCCAGTTTGGCATCAAACTGACTGGGATTGCCTGAAGATTGTCTATCTCTGGTATCACTCCATCAGCACACCATTCAAATGTATTGCTCAGGCTGTCCTTCTGATCGGTTTCCCAGTCAAAAACATATACCCGGTCTGCCCCTGTATAGTTTCCGATTGCCTGCAGCAAAGAGTGAATGATTTCTGACAACTCCTGCTCATTTTCCACCTGATCCATAAGCGATATCTGATGCAGAATCGTATCCATGCTATGTAATTTTATTTGATAGAGTTCCTGAACATCTTTTGTTTTCATTTTTTATCCCCCGCGACCCCAATGGTATTCCACTAATTCATGAAATACCTCTACGAATCATTCTTTATCAAAATGTACATGTCTCAAAATTGTTTTTATAACTTCATCAATCACAATCGGCTTTGACAAATGTGCCTTCCGGATGAATTCTGAAAATCTCAACAGCAGTCTTTCCATATACTTCTTTACGATAGCCATTCCCAGTCCGGCTCCATGGTACTGCGTTCTCGCACCGGAATCTTCCTGTGCAAATTCCTCAAAAATTTCTTTTATAAATTCCTCACTCATTCCGATACCGGTGTCAGAGATGCAGTAATGCATATTTATATATCCATCCTCACTATTTTCCTGACAATGGGCTTCAAAAGTAATCGTCCCTCCATCCGGAGTGAACTTCACAGCATTACTCAGAATATTGACCAGCACATCACGCAGGCGGACAGAATCTGTGATACTTTTCACATCTGCCGGTACCGGATTGTATTTCACTTTTCCACTTTCCACGCGAGTCAGATCTAATACATCATTGATCAGTGACAGCAAATGTTCTGAACTTTCGTTAATCTTTTCCAGGCAGTTTCTCACCTCACCTGATGGGTTATTTTTTATTGCAATACCGGTAAATCCAATAATCGCATTCATCGGTGTCCTCATGTCATGGGACATGTGTGACAGAAATGCTGTTTTTGCCTTGTTTGCAGCCTGTGCATGTTCTGCCAGTTCCGCCATTTTCTTCACATTCTGCTGGGCTGCCATCTGAGCTTTTTTCCTTGCACTGAGACGCATCATGATCACAGCCATAGTAGTCAGCAGCCATCCAAAAACAAGAAGAACCAAAACAGTAACAACAGGATGCAGACGGATCCAGTCAGCAAATGTCAGATATGTTGCTTTGTATGTAGTATACTGTGCCGCAAGATCTTCGACAAAATTTTCGGGCATGGCATACATTGCTTTCGTCAGAATACCAGCCATCGCATGGTTCTCTGTTGACGAAACTACCATGCGGTAGGTGAATGTAGGCTGTTCCAGCAGCGTATATGTCATGGTGCCCGTAGTGTCACTATTCACAAACGCCTGTGCCATGTAATAGTAGACGAAAGCAGCATTGGCTTTACCCTTACGGACAGCTTCCATCATTTCCTGTCGGGTACTGCACATCAGTTTTTCTGCACCGGGTGCCATTGCATCTGCAATGGAATTTGATGCGGTCTGGTCAATCCCTTATCAAATTTTTTATCCTAAATGTATTTTTTCGTTCCTGTGCTGACTTAATTTTCTTTCACATAACCGATTTCCTTTACACCTACATTTTTATCTGCTCCATTTTTATATTTTAGCAGCCACCAATTATTACCTGCCTGTTTTAGTTTCTTTTTGATCTCCAAAAATGAAAAAAGCATTGTCATTGCAGACAATGCATCTTTAACGTGGCAACTGGCTGCCATTTTACAGGCCCTATAGCTTTGCATCGCAGACTTTCATCTGTTTTGCCGATTTTCTTATTATAGCTTTTAAACGTATGAAAAAAAACTGATTTTATTATACTCTAATGCTCTACTGTATACAAGAAAAACATTACCGTTTTAACGCCTAAAAACAAAAAAAGAACAGCCGATACATATACTCGAACTGTTCTCCTACTTCCGAAGTCCACGCAGCATTGACATTACTGTTTCCTGCTCATTTGTACTCAGATTGTTCCATATCCCTAGAGCGTGTTTGAAAAAGGCTTTCTGCAAGATGTGCGTCACAATTTGTGGGAGATTTTGCCCGGATGAGGGCGTCGTAGCGGGCTACGACAACCGAATTCGGGTGAAATATACCGCAAAGTGGGGCGTGCAGATTGCAGGAATGATTTTTCAAACACGCTCTAGCTGTAATATGCAAAAATGCCCTCTCCGTCGGATGATCCGGCAAAGAGGACAGTAATTTGATTGCTTTCATTATTTTGTTAGAGACTGCTTCTCTCATGTATTCTGCCATCTGCTGGGCTGATCCTGGCAGATGCGGTTCCACTGGCAGTCGCCGCAGATTTCCGGGCGTTTGCCGGAGGCGATGATGTTCTGCTGGACGTACTGGGTGAATTTGGAAAATGGAAGGGTCTGGCCTTCTGTCAGGCCGCACTGGGAAAGTACGGCGTTGTCATAGCGCTTTACTTTTTCAGCTGCCTCGCAGAGTCCCTGACAGTTGTTGGGACAGGCAGAGCAGATTTCGTCTGTGTTTACGGTGAGACAGACGTCTGCGCCTTTTGTAAAAAGCTCCAGCATTTCCTGCATATGGGCTGTAAATCCATTGCTGTAGCCGTTTCCGATAAAAAACGCCAGGCACATCCCGTGATGAGGGCGAATGGGATATGTCTGACGATTCTTATTACTGTAATGGTACAAGCTTGCGTACTCTTCTGGACAGTACAAATGCCAGAGCGATTTTTACAAGGTCAGGAATGATGAACGGAATTACGCACCAGCCCAGTACGGTTCCAAGTCCAACAGCGCCTGTGGTTCTCGTGTATACAACCATGAACCAGATGGTTCCCATTGCGTAGCATACAAGCAGTCCTACAACCATGGAAATGATCTGTACTACAGGCTTCTTGCCCCAGAGGGATTCGATTGCCCACATTGCAAGTGCGGAGAATAAGAAGCCGATGATATAACCGCCAGTGTTATTGAGAAGGATTCCAAATCCTCCGGAGAATCCGGCAAATACAGGAACTCCAATTGCTCCAAGCAGAATGTAAACCAGAACAGCCAGGCTGCCTCGTTTGCCGCCGAGCACACCTACAGCCATAAATACACCGAATGTCTGTAAGGTAAAGGGAACGGTCATTGGAATGGAAATCCAGGAACAAATTGCGATCAGTACGGCAAAGATGGCGATGTAGGCCATGTCGTAGGTTCTTGTTTTTGTTGCGGTTACAGTACTCATAATCTCCTCCTCGGGCATATCCTATATTTCTTCGAATGGTAAATATAGGGATAAGAATTTTGTCAGATACAATCTAACATAGCAGCAAGGAATTGTCAACCATTTATTTGTTTTTGGTTTACAATCCATTTTTCGATGTTTACATATACATTTACCGCTAATTTTTATCGACAAAAATCTCAATTATAACTTTCAAAATCAGGGCAATCATGCTACACTTAGGAAAAGTAATCAGGTGGAGGTTTTTCCCATGGATGTACACAGCATCAGTACCAAATGCACACGCACAGAGTTTGTGGGGACTGCAGTTCTGGATACTATCGGACTTGTGATTTCAGGAGTAGACGATACTCTTTTAAAGGAAATGAATATAGGAACCCGTTACCATACACTTGGGCTTTTTAGTTCCCGTACAGGTGCTGCCGGACAGATCACGGCGGTGGATGATGCGGTAAAGGCTACGGGCACGGAGGTTCTTTCCATTGAGTTTCCCCGTGATACCAAGGGATGGGGCGGACATGGAAACTATATTGTGATTGGCGGAAATGATGTGTCGGATGTGCGCCATGCGATTTCCCTGGCATTGGAGCTGACTAATAAATATGCTGGAGAATTGTATATCAGTGAATCCGGGCATCTGGAATTCGCTTTTTCTGCCAATGCTGGCGGAGCACTTTCTATGGCTTTCAACGCGGTTCCTGGTGAGGCTTTTGGTTTCATGGCTGGTTCTCCTGCGGCAATTGGGCTTGTGATGGCAGATACGGCCATGAAGGCTTCTGCGGTTCATATTACTCGGTATATGACGCCGAGCATTGGGACAAGCCATTCCAATGAGGTGATTCTGGCAATCTCAGGAGATGCCAGTGCGGTGAAGGAAGCGGTTCTGCAGGCCAGACAGATTGGACTGGAGCTGCTGATCGGAATGGGAAGCTATCCGGAAATTCCCGGGGAACCGTATTTATAAATCATCAAACAGGAGGCGGTGACTGAGCACTGTCCCCCGTCACAAATAAACCCAGGAAATCTGCGGCATAATAATCCTGTGATTTCCTGGTTTTGTATACCTAAACACTTAATTTTCTACTTGTTCTCCATTAAAGCAAGTTTTTCTTTTAGAAGCAAAAGTTCTCTTTCCGCATGATCAGCGCGCAGTTTCTCTGAATCTGCGCGCATTTTTTCTGAGTCTGCGCGGCGGCGTTCTTTTTCTGCGTTCATCCGCTCTTTTTCCGTATTTTTCCTTTCCGTATCTCTCCCAGCCTCAAATTCCTCTTTCCGTAGCAACTCTTCTTCCCATTCCCGGTCGTATTCAAATATACTCATTGCAGCCACCTCCACCTTGTTCTATTTTAGCACAGTCTGGTCTCATTAGGAATAGAAAATATATTAAAGATATAAAAAAGGAATGGTTCGTCGAAAATACCAACCATCCCCTGCGGTTTTGATTTACACTAGCTTGGACGTATACGTTCTAAATTTTACATATCATTGCTTTCTTTTCTTTCTCTCTTCATAAAGCCTTTTACGTTCTTCTCGCATTTTAGTTTTTTCTTCCAGTATACGCTCATATTCTTTTCTTTGTGCAAAATCTGTGTCAATAATAACATTCACGCCCCATTCTTTCAACTGATTCATAATTTGTTCTTTCTCTTTTTCATCATTAAAAATAACAAAAAACTGATCAAAAATGTTCAAGGAAAAATAAATTCTCTCGATTGTCGTCATTCGTTTGCCTTTTGAAGTCAATGCTTTATTAGAGAAAAAAATTCCTTCCCAACTTTCCCCCCTTACTACCCCAATGTCTCCATAAGTAATCACTTCGAGCTCTTTCCATTTAAAATTCCTTTTTACTCCAAACCAAGATACGCTTCCCCCTTCTTGATTTAGTTCTACCATTCTTAAATGTGGCAATATCGAGAAAATAACAACACCCATTAAAAGAATACAGCAAAATATTGTCGCCGGATTTTTCAGGCTAACTGGAGGCATAGTAAACGGAAAAAATGCCAGAGGAATAAACATAACTCCATCTGCAACAAATGGTTTTTTTGATAAAATTTTCATTCATACCTCCAATCTGAACTGCTTCTATACAGAACACACATTAGACAATCTATAGTTTTTTACATTTATTTCAAAACGCCTGTGGTTTTCTCAATTTTAACTCTCTGTCTCCAGCTGTCATAAATACATCTTACAATGCCTTTTCCGCCCTTGTCAATATGACTCCAACCACCATTCTATCATTTCAAACCTACATATAAATTTCTCTTTCAACAATTCTGAAATTGTTCAGTATTTCATAAAGTAAAACCAGGAAATCAACAGCATACAATACTGTGATTTCCTGGTTTGTAAACCTAAACACTTCAGTTTCTACTTATCTTGCATCAAAGCCAGTTTTTCTTTCAGAATCAAAAGCTCCCTTTCTGCATTATCCGCACGCATTTTTTCTGAATCAGCGCGCCTACGCTCTTTTTCTGTATTCTTCTGTTCCTCTTCTTTTCCAAGTTCTCTCCCGAGTTTTTCCCCAAGCTCTTTCCCCAATTGCTCGCCTAATTCTCTCCCGGCCTCGAATTCTTCTTTTCGTAAAATCTCTTCTTCCCATTCCCGGTCGTATTCAAATATACTCATTGCAACCACCTCAGCTTTATTCGCTAGGAGAAATTCCCGCAGAATTCCTTCCCGAATGCATTCTTCCACTGCTTTTTCTACCGCTTCATTTAAACTCAGCGTTTTCTTGTATGTTCTTACTTTTGATACGTACTGGGCATATTCTTTCAGGATCTGGCAGCTTTCCATCAGTTTCTGGTTATGGCCTTCATTGATGTTGATTACCAGGACCTTCAGTTCCAGTGCAGGCTCTCCTCTGACGGTTTCATATGCATCGGACAAGCGGTGCTCCATACATTCTCCGATCTTACGGTTCCCGTTGTAGAATACGATAAACTGCGGTGCGGGAATTTTCTGCTGTCTGCTGGAGTATAAAGAAATTCCTTTTTCTTTTATGTACTTCTCGTATTCCTTGGCTATGTACATCAGATCACGCAGCGGGATATTAGGATTGTACGTAGATTGATGCTCCCACAGAAATAAATCTAGATCCAGGATAAATGCCAGATCATTCTTCATACTCATATATATGGCATTCTCCAATGTTACAATCTCCAGCTTGTCACAATCGCTGTAATTTTTCCCGTTCAACGCATTATACAATGACAACAGATTTTTCTTATCCGAAAAAAGCATTCGAAAAATAGTATCCTTGTACTTCCTGTTTGCTACCGGGAAGATGCTCTGCTCCTCCTGCAATCCATTACCAGCTTGTAGTTCCATCATAATAGGTACTCCTTTCCCAGGAGACCTGAACACGCTTATTTCGAAATCTCCTGCTCTTAAATGTTTTTGGATTAAAAGCATAGATTTCTGAAATGTGTTTAGATAATACAAGATAGTGCCAACGCACTTTGATAATTGAAAGAAATATGCTTTGTGTTTATCTTAGCACAGTCTGGGCTTTTTGGAAAT
>NZ_JACOOT010000011.1:0-29087 GCF_014287535.1 Blautia segnis
CGGAAGGGATAAACGCTGAAGGCATCTAAGCGTGAAGCCCCCCTCAAGATGAGATGTCCCATTCGAAAGAAGTAAACCCCCTTGAAGACGACGAGGTAGATAGGGCAGGGGTGGAAGTGCGGCAACGCACGGAGCTGACTGCTACTAATAGGGTGAGGGCTTGACCTGAGTGCTAAGCACGAAGGTCGTTCCATCGAACGAAGTGAGATGGAACTTCCGATTTATTCGCAAGGTTGAGAAATGATTCAAAAGATTCCAAAGAGGATGTAACATGTATGTAGTTTTGAAGGTACAGTAAATGAAACGGTAGCCGATTGGTTATCGTTTTTTATTGTCCAAATTCTTAAAAATCAAATCATCCTTTCTATATCAATTATGCCGCATATTTTGCAGAATTCCTTTTTTCAAACACGGTCCAGAGAAAAATAAAGGTTACAATTAATAATGCCCAATTTAATATAGTAGAAAAAAGAAGTTCTTATAATTCCCATTACAGACTTATTTTCATAAGAAAGGAGCATTTCCATGAAGAAACTCCCAGCCCCAATTTTTATAACAATAGCAGGCATTTTAACATTGACAGCCGCTCAGCCAGTACTGGCTGAAGATACGGAAGTCTTGTCTGTGCAGACCGAAAATGCAGCAGACCAGAATCAGGAAAATGATCTTTCAAATGCAGACGTCATTTCCTGTGGAGCCCCCAACTGGCGCAATGGCATTATTGAAGATCAGACCTTCCAGACCCAGCTTTCCGAATACACTGGAGATGTATGGTTTGCATCCTATGCTCCGGCTGACGGAGAAAAAGATGTAATTTTCAAAATCATCCAGAATGAAGAACCTGTGGAAACCTTGGACAGTTTGGTGACGCCTCCAGTGCTCAGCTATGGCTTTACCAAGTTAGATGCCATCAGCTTTGTAGACTACAATGAGGATGGAAACACGGATATCCTGGCAATTAAGACATTTGGTGACATTGCAGTTCCTGTAGTTTACGAAGGAACCCCAGGCAGTGAGAAGAATTTCACGTTAAAAACCGGTCTGTCTGTACGGGCGGCAGCTGGTGCGCAGAGTATGACTATTGCAGGCGTACTGGATTATCTGAAAACAGTAGCAAAGGAACAGTGGACTGCAGTAGATACACTTCCAGAGGGAACTCCCTCAAATTTTGTTTTCGCCAGCGGTGTAGGTGCATGGAGCACAATGTTGAATCTGAATCAGGACGGAAGCTTCAGCGGTTCTTTCTCAGACAGCGATGTGACAGCAGGCGAAGGCTACAGCTACACCATGTACTGCAGTGATTTTACCGGGAAGTTTACAGAGATAAAGAAACTTAACGACCACGTATACTCCATGCAGCTGACAGATCTTCAGCTGGAACAGGAATCTGGAACCCAGGAAATTATAGATGACTGTCTGAAAGTTTATTCAGAACCATACGGTTTGGTCCCTGGATCCGAATTTTATCTGTATGTCCCGGAAGTCCAGTCCTCAGAACTTCCTCTGCAGGTTCCAGAAGGTTGGAGCGGTGTAGAATACAGCAGCAATGATCCAGATCTTCTTACCAGCTATATCCTGTACAACATTGAAGGGGATGCCCCATTTGGCGGATACGAATAAAAGGTAATTTCCTATTGAAATAATAGGAATTAAAAGGTATAATCTTCTGTAGATGGATTCTGCCGCTGACACAGGCAGAATCACAGAGCAGGAGGAATTGAAATGAGAATATCCACAAAGGGTAGGTATGCAATAAAGTTAATGCTTGACCTGGCTACCAATGATAATGGGGAACCGATCAGGCTGAAGGATGTAGCGCGCAGACAGGAGATTTCCGAGAAATATCTGGAGCAGATCATTTCCGTATTAAATAAGGCTGGCTATGTGAAAAGTGTCCGCGGCCCTCAGGGCGGCTATTCCCTGCAGCGCAGACCGGAGGAGTACACCGTAGGAATGATTCTTCGCCTTACCGAAGGGTGCCTCTCTCCCGTAGACTGTGTAGCCCCAGACGGAGCCGGCTGCGAGAAAGGCGACGCCTGCGTAACACGTATTCTCTGGAAGAAGATTGACGACGCCATCAACGAAGTAGTAGACAATATTACATTAGGAGACCTCCTCGACTGGCAAGCCGCCAGCGCAGACGACTACGTAATCTAATAAACTAAAACTTAGTTTCAGCGAAGCAACACATTAATTTCCACAAAGCAGCATATTTTCAACAACCAGATTTCCCCCATGTGTGCCGGGACAGACAATCACGAAATTCGTCATTGTTTGTCCCGGCACACATGGGGGAAATCGTCCATTTTGATTAACTAAACCCCTTATTTTCAAATAATCAACTCCCCCAACAAAACTCCCCTCCAGTCCGTCATCACGGACACAATCCCCCAAAAGTCCGCCTCACAAACACACATGCCCACATTGTACAGAAAAAAGTTCACAATTTAGACAAAAAGTTCTTTACTTTACAGCGGTGATGTGCTATTATACGAAAAGCAGATATAAGACGTATAATTAAAAAGTCTTAGATCTATTTTCGAGAAGAGGAGGAAATGATTATGAAAAAGTCAAAAGCAGTAATTTCCCTTTTGACAGCTTCCGCAATGACAGTAGGTCTCATGAGCACCGGCACCGTAGCTTTTGCAGCAGAAGAAAGCACATCTGACCTGAATGTTATGCTGGAAACTCCGGTACAGTCCCTTGACCCACAGCAGGCTACTGATGGAACATCCTTTGAGGTAATCGCAGACTATACCGATGGTCTTATGCAGATGGACTCAGACGGACAGGCAGTTCCGGCCATTGCAGAGAGCTATGATTTATCAGATGATGGACTTACCTATACTTTCCATCTTCGTGACGACGCACAGTGGAGCAACGGTGATCCTGTAACCGCATCCGATTTCGTATTCGGATGGCAGAGAGCAGTAGACCCGGATGTAGCTTCCGAGTATGCTTACATGTTAAGCGACATTGGCCAGGTTGAGAATGCAGCAGAGATCATCGCTGGTGAGAAAGACAAATCTGAGCTTGGTGTTACAGCAGTTGACGACAAGACACTGGAAGTTAAGCTGAACGTTCCGGTATCCTATTTCCTGTCACTGATGTATTTCCCAACATTCTATCCTGTAAACGAAGCATTCTTTGAATCCTGCGCAGATACTTTTGGTACAAGCCCGGAGACAACACTTTCCAACGGTGCATTCGTACTTGATACCTATGAGCCAGCTGCAACAGAGATTCACCTCACAAAGAACGCTGACTACTATGATGCAGACAACATTTCCCTTCCGGGACTTAACTATCAGGTAATTCAGGATTCCCAGCAGGCTCTTATGAGCTATCAGACAGGCGACCTTGATCTTACACTTGTAAACGGTGAGCAGGTTGACCAGGTTGAAGATGATCCTGAGTTCATGACAATCGGTGCTGGATATCTTTGGTATGTAAGCCCTAACATCTCAGCTGTTCCAGAGCTTGCGAACTTAAATATCCGTCTTGCTATGACAATGGCAATCGATCGTGAATCCATCACAACAGACGTTCTGAAAGATGGTTCCCTTCCGACTTACACAGCAGTACCTATGCAGTTTGCTGCAGGTCCAGACGGATCTGACTTCTCTGAAGATCAGGAGAAATTCTCCGATGTTTGCACATATGACGCAGAGAAAGCTGCTGATTACTGGGCAAAAGGTCTTGAGGAACTTGGCGAGACAGAGGTTGAGCTTGATATGATCGTTGACGCTGATGATGCACCTCAGAAGGTTGCACAGGTTCTGAAAGAGCAGTGGGAGACAGCTCTTCCAGGATTAACTGTAAACCTTACAGTAGAGCCTAAGAAACAGCGTGTTGAGGATATGCAGAACGGAACCTACGAAGTAGCGCTTACCCGTTGGGGACCAGACTATGCAGACCCAATGACTTACCTTGGAATGTGGATTACAGACAACTCCAACAACTATGGTCTGTGGAGCAGCGAAGAGTATGACTCCATCATCGCAGAGTGCACAACTGGTGACCTTTGCACAGACGCTGAAGGACGTTGGGCTAGAATGTATGACGCAGAGAAACTTGTTATGGATGACGCTGTAATCTTCCCGCTTTACACACAGGCAAACGCAGAGATGATGTCCAGCTCAGTAACTGGCGTAGACTTCCATCCATGCGCACTGAACCGTGTATACAAAAATGCAGTAAAATCTGAATAAGTAATCAATTGAATAACTTCAGCCGCACTAGGGTTTTACCCGGTGCGGCTTTTGAAGTAATAATGCCGTTGCCATCCGCAGAACAAATAAGAACCAACCTGTTTATTCTGTGGATTGCAACGAATGAACCCAAGGAGGAACTGTCGTGAAAAAATATACGCTCAAACGAGTTTTAACTTCCTTCTTTACACTGCTGGTAATCCTGCTGGTGCTGTTTATCCTGATGCAGCTCATGCCAGGTTCCCCGTTCAATGATGAGAAGTTAAATGACGACCAGCGTGCCGCGCTGTACGTAAAATACGGTCTGGATCAACCCGTAGTTGTCCAGTTTGCAAATTATGCCAAGAATATGTTAAAGGGTGACCTTGGCGTCAGCTACAACATTTCCAAGAACACCCCGATTTCCCAGATGATCCAGACAAGACTTCCTATTTCTATTGGAATCGGAGGACTTGCTGTAACCATTGGAGCCATTGTGGGCCTGCTATTGGGACTATTGGCGGCCTTGAAGCATAATACCATATGGGATTCCCTGGCCACCATCATATCGGTTATCGGTGTGTCGGTGCCGTCCTACGTATTTGCCCTTGGTCTTAGCTACAGCCTTGGTTTCCGTCTCCAGTGGTTCCCAATGCTGTATAAGGCAAACAATGCGGGCATGTCCAGCGTGCTGCCAAGTATCGCGCTATCCATGTTTACTATGGCATCCATTGCACGTTTTACCCGAAGCGAAATGCTGGAGGTTCTGGGCAGTGACTACATGCTTCTGGCAGAGAGTAAAGGTATTTCCGGATCCGCACTGATTTTCCGTCATGCACTTCGAAATGCCCTGATCCCGATTATTACCGTTCTTGCTCCATTGATCGTAGACCTGATGACTGGTTCTCTGGTAGTAGAAAAAATCTTCGCAATCCCTGGAGTAGGAAGCCTTCTGGTAAATGCCATCCAGTCCAATGACTACAACGTGGTCATTGCCTTAAGCTTTATTTATTCCGCAATGTATATTGTAATTATGCTGGTTGTAGATATTCTCTACGGTGTGATCGACCCGAGAATCCGACTTGCAAAGAAAGGAGACTGACATCATGGAAAAAAGCACCGCAGCAGAAAATGTTCAGGCAGCATACGTTCCTGTAGAATCTGATTTCCGCCTGAAAAACAATGCAGAAGAGATCGGCATTGATTCCAACTTTGCGGCACAGAGCTTCTGGAAAGATGTCCTGCTCCGCTTCGTAAGAAAAACAAGCGCCATTGTTGGTCTGATTCTGATCATCCTCATTACCATCATGGCAGCCATTGGTCCGGGTATGAACGGCTATACATATTCCGGCCAGAACTTAAATGAAAAGAACTGTGCACCCCGTGTAAAAGCTCTTGAGAAATTTGGTATTTTCGATGGAAACGAAAATTTCAATACCTCAAAAGGAACCAAAACCATTAACAATTACGAAGAAAAAGGCCTTACCGATGTTTATTACTGGTTCGGAAGCGACAACTTAGGCCGTGACATCTGGACAAGAACCTGGTCTGGAGCCCGTGTTTCCCTGATCATTGCAATCGCAGCAGCCATCATCGATATGCTCATTGGTATGAGTTATGGTCTGATCTCCGGCTATTTTGGCGGAAGAGTGGATATGGTCATGCAGCGTATCCTGGAGGTTGCCAACGGTATTCCGAGACTTGTTATCGTAACCCTGATGCTTCTGGTATTTAAACCTGGTATCTTGACCATCGTCATTGCCCTGATGCTCACGGAGTGGATCGGCATGAGCCGTATTGCCCGTGCAGAGATGCTGAAATTAAAAGAGCAGGAGTTCGTACTTGCATCCAGAACACTTGGTGCAGGCAGCTTCTTCATTATTTTCAAAGAAGTACTTCCGAACATTATCGGACCGATCATCACACAGGTAATGTTCTCCATTCCTACCGCGATTTTCACAGAGGCATTCTTAAGCTTCGTAGGACTTGGAATTCCGGTACCGCAGTGTTCCCTGGGATCTCTGATCTCCGACGGATTTAACTTCTTTACCACTCATCCCTATCAGATCATCCCGCCGATCATTGTTATGGCACTTCTGATGCTCAGCTTCAACCTTGTAGCTGACGGCCTTCGTGAGGCACTTGATCCGAAATTAAAAGAAATGTGAGGTGATTTTCAATGTCAGATGAAAGAATTCTTAATATCAAAGACCTGGATATCACCTTTTCCACAACAGCAGGAACGGTACACGCTATCCGAGGCATCAACATTGACCTTTACAAAGGCGAGACAGTTGCCATCGTAGGTGAGTCCGGTTCCGGTAAATCCGTTACCATGAAAGCTGCAATGGGAATCCTTGCATCCAATGCAAAGGTAGAAAAAGGAACCATCGAGTTCAGCTATCATCATGCAGACGGAACTCCTGAAACAGTAGATATCCTGACAAAAGACAAAAAATGGATCCGCAGACATATTAACGGCAAGCGAATTGCCATGGTATTCCAGGATCCTATGACCAGCCTTGATCCGACTATGACCATCGGAAAACAGATTATGGAAGGTATGCGCTGGCATTTCAAAACCCCGAAGAAGGAAGCATGGGACCGTGCAGTAGAGCTTCTGAGAGAGGTTGGAATCGAAGAGCCTGAGAAGCGTATGAAGAATTATCCCCATCAGCTTTCCGGCGGTATGAGACAGCGTGTGGTAATTGCCATTGCCCTGTCCTGCAACCCGGATCTTCTGATCTGCGACGAGCCGACTACCGCTCTTGACGTTACCATCCAGGCGAAGATCATTGAGCTGATCAAGAAGGTTCAGAAGGAACGTGGAATTTCCGTAATCTATATCACACATGACCTTGGAGTTGTTGCCAAGGTTGCGGATTTCATCAACGTTATGTACGCAGGAAAAATCGTGGAAAGAGGAACTACAAACGAGATTTTCTATGATCCGCGCCATCCGTATACATGGGGACTTCTTTCCTCCATGCCGGATCTTGATACGGACGATGAGAGGCTGTACACCATTCCGGGATCCCCGCCAAACCTGCTTCATGAAAAACCAGGTGATGCTTTTGCCCCCCGTAACCGCTACGCCCTGGAGATCGATGACAAGTTAGAGCCGCCGATGTTTCAGATCACAAAGGATCATTTCGCAGCAACCTGGCTTCTTGATCCAAGAGCTCCGAAGGTGGAAATGCCAGTGGAGTTAAAGAACCGAATCGAAAGAATGAAGAAGGAGGCCGAGGAACATGGCTGTAAATTATAATGCTGAGCCGATCCTTACTGTGGATGGATTAAAACAGTACTTTAAGGTGAGCAGCAGCTTTACCGTACATGCAGTAGAAGACGTTTCCTTCAAAATTTATCCTGGGGAAACCTATGGTCTGGTTGGAGAGTCCGGTTCCGGAAAGTCCACCATCGGAAGAAGTGTCATCCGCCTTTATGACCCCACCGCAGGAACCATTAAGTTCAACGGTATGGATATCGGCGGCAAGATGAACAAGGAAACCAATAAGGCATTAAGAACACAGATGCAGATGATTTTCCAGGACCCTATGGCATCTCTGAATCCCCGAAAAAAAGTTCGGGATATTCTGGGTGAGGGTCTTGATATCCATCATATGTACAAGAGCAAAGAGGAGAGAGAGGAGAAGATCAAAGCCATTCTGGCAAAGGTTGGTCTTGCTCCGGAGCATGTGGCAAGATACCCGCATCAGTTTTCCGGCGGACAGAGACAGCGTGTCGGCATTGCCCGTGCGCTGATCATGAACCCGAAGCTGATTATTGCGGATGAGTGTATTTCTGCGCTGGATGTTTCTATTCAGGCGCAGGTGGTAAACCTGATGAAGGATATTCAGCAGGAGACAGGTACTGCGTATCTGTTTATTGCCCATGACCTTTCTATGGTAAAATATATTTCAGACCGTATCGGAGTTCTTCATCTGGGACATTTGCTTGAGACAGGTACTACGGAGGAGATTTTCGAGAATCCAATGCATCCGTATACCAGAAGCCTTCTTTCCGCAATCCCGTCCCCGAACCCGGCTGTGGAGAAGAACCGTGTTGCGGAGACTTATGATTATAAGACTTCAGGAATCAATTATGGGGAAGGTACTTATCACCATATTGGCGGAACACATTATGTGAAATGTACGGACGCGGAGTTTGAGAAATTTAAGAACATGCCGAGACTGGAGTATTGAGATTATCGCTAGCCGGACGCGCTTTCACAATGTATATTCACCGCAGGTCGTCGCAACACTCCAACGAGCTAACTGCCAACTACGACTAAACATCTCAGGAGAGCCTTCGATGTTAAGTCTTCGTAGGCAGTGGATCTCGTTTCCGTTAAAAGCGCTCCTGAAATGACCTGCTACATGAATATACATTGCAAAACCGCTGGTTATCGACAAGAGGAATAAAAAATCTCCTGCACATCTTATTATTAGAATGTGCGGGAGACTTTTTTAATATTTAAGATGTTATCTTATTTCCGGCTCTGATTGCTTTAAGATGTTATCTTACTTCCGGTTCTGGCTGCTCGGGCAGGGAGGGAGTGGGTTGACTGGGGGTCTGGGCCTGGAAGGTGATGGTTACTTTGAAAAGGTCGCCGTCCAGGTAGAGCTGGAATTTGCCGCCCTGGAGTTCCGTAAGGCTTTTGGCAATGCTAAGGCCAAGGCCGCTGCCTTCCGTGTTTCGGGCTACGTCGCCGCGGACGAAGCGCTCGGTTAATTCCTCTGCTGCGAAGTTAAGAGGCTGGGCGGAAATATTTTTCAGGGAAAAGATCACCTGGTTTCTGGCGTTTTGCACTTCGGCGTAAACTCTGGTCTTTTCCATTGCGTACTTGGTTACGTTGCCAAAAATGTTTTCCAGCACACGCCACATTCTCTGTCCGTCTGCGCAGATCACAGAGGGCTCGTCCGGGAAGTATACCATCATGGTGAGATGATGTTCCTCGAACCGTTCCTCAAATTCTCCGATCACCTGATGAAGCATTTCTACGAAATCCAGGTTGGTCATGTTCAGAGTTAGGTTTCCGGTGCTTGCTTTGGAAGCTTCTACTACATCCTCGGTCAGTACTTTCAGGCGCGCTGCTTTTGCTTCCAGAATATCCAGATATTCCAGTACTTTAGGGTCTGTGAAATTCTCACGTTTGAGAAGATCAATGTAGCTGATAATAGAGGTCAGCGGGGTTTTCAGGTCATGGGAAACGTTGGTGATCAGTTCGGTTTTCATACGCTCATTTTTTACACTGTTTTCTACGGCTGCGTCAAGTCCGCTTCCGATGTTGTTGATGTATTCGGCAATGCGTTTGTTATTACCGGACAGTTTGTCCAGAGGAATCTTGTACTGGAGATTTCCGCCGGAGATTTCCTTCAGACCTTTCAGAATCTGTTCCTGGTGATAAGCCTTTGTTATGCCCAATCCCAGAATCAGGAGATCCACCAGGAAACTGAAGCCAAAGAACAAAAGACCGCTGTCAAGAAATACTGCGCAGATGAAGTATTTCAGGAAAACAAAGACCAGGAATGCGAAGGTTACCTTTAATCTGGCTGCTGTATTTCTGGCGTAGAAATCAGCCAGAACGCGGATTTTGTGAGCGGCTTTTTTGATGATTTTTACGATCAGGAGAAGAAGCCGTCTCAGGATGCTGTTTTTCCACAGCTGCTTTGCCTTGATTCTTCTTACCAGGCTAAGATAGCCGATCTGGAACCAGAATAAAGTGTAAAGTCCGAAAAGCGTCAGTCTGAAAAGGAAGTATGCATCGATCAGAGAACTTTGCAGCCGTGCAATCTGGTAACTTGCAATTGGCAGATGGGTTAAGCCAAAGACAATAACCGGAAGCCAGGCAATTACTACAAGTCCGGCAGCAAGCTCGGTAGGCCAGCGGTCAAAGAAGCAAAGATGCAGTTCTTCGTCTGTACTTTTTCTGCCTGCAATTGCGGTAAGAAATACAAAGGAAGCCACAAACAGCAGGAGGCACAAAATTCCAATCCAAAATACTGGTCTTGTATAGCTGGAATAAGAATCAAAAAATGTTTTTCCAGAAGAAAAGACATCGGAGACAGGCAGCTTCTGGTTTACATAAGCTGCAAAAATATAGTTGCCAGTTTCTTCAAGGAGAGCGCTGTGCAGCGATTCCTTCCAGCTGTCTGCAGTAATGTCATTGCCAGGAAAGGTGTCACGGATATCAAGTCCCTTCAGATTGCTGGTGAATTCTTCGGGTTTAGTCTGAATCAGTATATAGGAAACTTCTTCCCTGGAATCCAGAATCTCGTGCAGATTTTGGTAGTAATCAATTGCGGAGCTAATGCTTTTGGAAGCTGTGGAATTCTGGGATTCAGCAGAATTGATATTTTTTGAATCTGTGGATGCCTGGGTTCCAGAAGCTGTAATGGAAACTCCGCTGGATTTCTTGTAATCCAGTTCTTTCACCAGGTCGCTGTCATTGGAAAGTATTTTGCCTGTATCCTCATTGATATAGAGGTAGCTCATGTTGGACAGCCCCTGTGCGTAAGCGTCCAGTTCCTGTTTCATATCATTGTAAACACCAAGCTGGGAAAGTATGGTATAAAGATCTTCAAATGCTTCGTCAATACTGTTATTCCATTTGGCATTGGAGTTCAGCACATCCAGAAGATTGTCAGCACCTTGTGGGGCAAAGTACTCGGTCAGCTGGTAGTAGCCCTGATAAGAATAAATCTGATCGTAGAGGGTAGCGCCGTCTTTTGATTTCACCTGGATATTGGAGAAAAAGTCCGGATCCAGATCCCCAGAGCGGATGGCAGTCTTGATACTCTCGATAATGGATCTCTTGTAGTCACTGGTATCATCTTCTGCAAATTCATCTGGTTCCTGGTAGGTAAACCATGTTTGATTCCCGGAATCATCAATATCCGCGTAGACAGAAAGTGCAAATTCCCCTGCGTTGATTTTTTTCAGGAAATCATCTGCGTAATAATATTCCATAGGAAGTGAGAAGGATTCCTCAGAAGCGGAAGCCTTGTGGCAGACTACAATTGGGGCTGCACTTTCAGAATCATAATCCGGAATCTGTGCCCATTCTTTTAAATCAGAAAGAGAGTAGGCAAGTCCGGATGTGTTGGTGAAGGAAAGTGATTCATCCGCTGCCACCTCACTTAGATCTACAACGCGGCTGTCTGCAGAAACTGCCCCAGAAGTCACGGCAGCGCCTGTAGAATTATCACCTTGAGTTAAGGAAGTTGATGTTTGTTCATTAGTATCTTCCTCAAAGTCCCCATAAGCAAATGTCCCCGAAATTGCATGTGCTACATCCATGGAAGCGCCATAAAACTTATTAGCAAATGCCTGGGAATCTACATACTCCTTCCCCGAGTCCGAAACCCGAAGCCCCTGCATTTGCAGTGACACAAACATCACCCCGCAGAAAAGAAACGCCCCCAGCAGCAAATACTGCAAAACCAGCAGATTCCCCTTCATGGACACACTGCGGTACCATTTTTTCTTCTTCATATTTTATAAACCCCTTTCTTAATAGCACTATCCCGACCTGCGTGGAATACCAACTGTCCAAGCGCGTCCGGGAAACAATTAAATTTTCTCAACCTTATATCCAAGTCCCCAAACAACCTTCAAATACCGCGGGTCCTTCGGATTAATCTCAATCTTTTCCCGGATATGCCGAATATGTACCGCAATGGTATTATCCGCCGCAATCGCCTCCTCATTCCAGATATTTTCATAAATCTGATTAATAGAAAATACCCGTCCCTGATTCTTAATGAGAAGAAGCAGAATATTATACTCAATAGGCGTAAGCTTCACAACCTCGCCATCCACCTGCACTTCCTTCCGGTCATCATTCACCATAAGACCGCCCGTGGTATAAACATGCTGACTTTCACCAGAAACAGCTGCCCCGAGCTGGGTATACCTGCGAAGCTGTGAACGTACCCTGGCAATCAGCTCAAGGGGACTAAACGGCTTGGTTACATAATCATCTGCGCCGACATTCAGTCCAAGAATTTTATCCGCATCTTCAGATTTCGCAGAAAGAATAATAATAGGAAGAGCATGCTCTTCACGGATTTTTAAGGTAGCCCGGATTCCATCAAGCCTTGGCATCATAACATCAATAATCAGCAGATCTACCTTTTCTTTTTCCAGAAGGGAAAGTGCCTGCTGACCGTCATAAGCTTTCAGAAGCTGATGTCCCTCCTGTTCCAGATAGATGCTGATGGCCTCCACGATTTCTTTATCGTCATCACAAACAAGAATTGCTGCCACTTTCTTTTTCACCTCCCCTGTGATTTATAAGTTACCAGATAATTTTTAAGATGAAAGGGGTAAAATCTTAAGAATTTCTTATTAAAAGCCTCACATGGGAACATGTTTGAAAAAATGCTCCGGAATTGTGAGGCAGACCACTTTATGAGTGTAGTGGAAACCAGAAGCAAATGCAACACAATTTTTGAAAAATTTCAATAGCCGCCGCGCTTGCTTTTTTGAAAGGTTTGTGGCATAATCTGTGATAATAACTTAACGAATTAGCGACAGGTGAGAAAATGTCCAGTTTTACAAAAGAGGTTATTATCAAAACATTATTTGAACTGCTCAATGAGAAGCCGCTGGCGAAGATTACAGTTAAGGATATTGTAGAGCGCTGCGGGGTGAACCGTAATACATTTTATTACCATTTCCGTGATATTTCGGATGTGGTGGAATGTGCGCTTAAGCGGGAAGTAGATAAGGCATTTGAGCAGCCGGTAGAAATAGATTCTGTGCTGGAATGTCTGGAGGTGCTGGTGAACCTTATTGGGGAGAACCGGAAGGCTATGCTTCATATTTACGGTTCTTTGCAGAGAGAGAACTTTACCAATGCCCTGGATAAAATGTGCCAGTACATAGTCAGACAGTACGCAGAGCATAACTTTGATCCGGAAATTCTGGAGAAAGAAGAAGTAAAGGTTCTCATGCATTTTCATAAATGTGTGATGACAGGGGTCATGCTGGACTGGATGGATCACAGGATGTCCTATGATCTTACGGAATATGCAGGGAAGATCCGGGCGCTGTACGGCAACACCTTCGAGAAAACCCTGGAGAAGGCAGCAGGAGCCAAGCCCGCCCAGCTGAAAATTATCTGACAGGCTCTAGAGAGGCACGCTCTAATGAGTGAAATTCTTAATTAGACAAATCGGGAATTGTGTCTGAATTTCAGACACAGTTCTTTTTTTGTCCGTTTCTTTTGGGAAAAATTCTCATTATAATGAGGGGCATGAAAAGCAGAGGAAGACAGAAAGGAGGATCTGTATGAATTCTTCAGGTACTTTGAAAATAGCAAGGAATGGCTATATTGTAATGGCAGTTATTTTCTGTGCGCTTGGAATTTTTCTCATGGTGAACCCTACAAAAGCGATGAAAATAATCTGCGTGCTTGCAGGAATTTTATTTATTGCAGATGGGATCATTAAGATTATCGGCTATTTTTCCAGAGATTTCTACTGTCTGGCTTTTCAGTTTGATCTGGGATTTGGGATTCTGATGATTGCCATTGGAATTCTGATTCTGGTGAGAAGGGAATCCATTCTTCGCCTGATTTTTGTAATCTTCGGGTTAGTGATCCTGGCAGATGCGCTGCTTCGTATCCAGATGTCAGTAGAAGCGAAAAAATTCGGGCTGAAACTGTGGTGGGGAATTTTGATCATTGCCGTTGTGACTGGCGTGTTCGGAATGATTCTTCTCATTGATCCTGCAGGGGGCGCGAAGATGACGGTGATCTTTACCGGAATCGGTTTTCTGCTGGAAGGTATCCTGAAGCTGTGCGTAGCTGTCTATACGGTGAAAATCCGGGGAAACGGCGATGTAGTCTGCGAGGAAGAATACCAGGAAATTTCATGAAAGTAACCTGCGGCGAAAGAATCAGCCGCGTTACATAGAATTTAAGGAAATAGGTTCCATGAAAAATACATGTTCATGGGATTTGTATCATAGCTTAAACAAAGGAGGAGCATTATGAAACTGATTGACAAGGCAAAACAGGCCGCTGTGGAAGGTGCAGTAACAAAAGCATTAGAATATCTGGACAAGGATCCGGAGACAAACATTCCGAAGCTGATGGATCTGGTCGATAAATTCACTCCAAAGGACTGGTACAAGAGCCAGAGGGATGCCATTCGTAATGCGATTCAGGATACAAACAGCAACTGGTATAAGCTGATCATGAATCTGTATCAGCTGGATCCAGGTGTTCGTAAAGTATTTTTTAATAACTTTATCGTAAACGCCAGCTTAAAGGGAAGTGCAAGACAGGAAGAAGTTGCCGCTGAAAACAACTGCAATGTTCCGTGGGCAATCCTTCTGGACCCAACAAGTGCCTGTAATCTGCACTGCACAGGATGCTGGGCAGCAGAGTATGGCCACAAGCTGAACCTGGATTTGGAGACCATCGACTCCATTATCCGTCAGGGCAAGGAACTGGGCGTTTACATGTACATTTATACAGGCGGTGAGCCGACAGTCCGCAAGAAAGACCTGATTAAGCTTTGCGAGATGCACCCGGATTGCGAGTTCCTTTCTTTCTCAAACGGAACACTTTTTGATGAGGAATTCTGTGATGAAATCTTAAGAGTGAAAAACTTCGTTCCGGCATTTAGTCTGGAGGGCTCAGAGGAAGCCAATGACGGACGTCGTGGAGAAGGTATCTACCAGAAGGTTATGCATGCGATGAAGCTGCTCAAAGACAGAGGTCTTCCATTTGGTGTTTCAACCTGCTATACAGGAATGAATGTAGACAGTGTAAGCAGTGAGGAATATTTCGATAAGCTGATTGACTGCGGCGCATTATTTGCATGGTTCTTCCACTATATGCCGGTTGGAAATGATGCTTCCCCGGAGCTTCTTCTTACACCAGAACAGCGTGAGAAAATGTATCGTGCAATCCGCCAGTACAGAAGCACAAAGGCTATTTTCACCCTGGATTTCCAGAACGATGCAGAGTTTGTTCATGGATGTATTGCAGGCGGAAGACATTACCTGCATATTAATGCAAATGGTGATGTGGAGCCTTGTGTATTTATTCATTATTCAAACTGCAATATCAAGGATACTTCCTTACTTGATGCATTGAAGAGTCCGATTTTCCAGGCATATCATGACAATCAGCCGTTCAATGAGAATATGCTGCGTCCATGTCCAATGCTGGAAAATCCGGAAATCCTCCGCAGGCTGGTAGAAGAGACTGGCGCGAAATCTACAGACCTGCAGTCACCGGAAAGTGCAGAGCACCTTTGCGGCAAGTGCGATAAGTACGCTGCCTGCTGGAAGGAAAAAGCCGACCAGCTGTGGGATGAGAGACAGAAGGAAAAGGCTGCCAAGGCAGGCTGTTAATCCAATTTTGTATAAGAAAAACTAAGAACTTAGCCAGATAACCCTGTAAAATAGTGTAGGGCTATCTGGAAAGGCCGAAAAAATAAGTCTGAGTACAGTTACCATATCCGAAATCTCGGAAAGCTGTATTCAGACTTATTTTAGTTTAGAGCCATCTAGGCATTCTTTAGAACCTCTCAGACATACTCTAGTAGTTGTATGCTCCCTCGTAAGCATTGCAGCGCTCTTTGCGCTTAGACTGCTTTTCACAGGTGCTGCACCTGTCACAGAATTCCTGTTCATAGCAGGTGGAACAGACGCAGCCCTTACATGCTTCACGGTCATAAGCAGAGGTGCAGGTGTAGGGAAGTTTGCTGTCTGTATTTGTCTTTTCGGACATAAAAATCACGCTCCTTTTTACTGTGATTATAATGCGAAAAATTATCACATTCAATGGAAAATATCTGAAAAAAGAGCGTGAGATTTTTGGTTAATTTTAATATGAAATTACGGAATAACAGCCATGAGCAGATTCAGGGATATCATTCATTGGCTTCCCAGCGTCCGGAAGCACCGCAGGGCAGAACCAGTCCGTTGGACTTCACCGGAAGACCAATTTCCTGGGAATCTACGTGGCCGTTGTATTTCTTCATTTCAGTTGCCAGCATATAGGTCAGCACAGCTGGAGCAAGT
This sequence comes from Blautia segnis, assembly GCF_014287535.1. NCBI lineage: Bacteria > Bacillati > Bacillota > Clostridia > Lachnospirales > Lachnospiraceae > Blautia > Blautia segnis. The sequence goes on from NZ_JACOOT010000011.1 coordinate 16,236, forward strand.
CCGGTGGTGTAGGAGTTGATCAGGAAAAACAGAGGGTCATCGCTGAGAATTTTGGTACAAAGCTTCACCAGCGGATGAATAGCATCTTCGATTTTCCAGATTTCGCCCTTGGGGCCTCTTCCATAGGAAGGCGGGTCCATAATGATGGCATCGTAGTGATTTCCACGGCGGATCTCACGCTCGACGAATTTCACGCAGTCATCCACCAGCCAGCGGATAGGAGCGTCAGCAAGACCGCTTGCCGCGGCATTTTCCTTAGCCCATGTGACCATACCCTTAGAAGCATCCACATGCGTGACAGAAGCTCCGGCAGCAGCTGCCGCAAGAGTGGCCCCACCTGTGTAGGCAAAAAGGTTCAGAACCTTAATGGGTCTTCCTGCTTTACGAATTTTGTCGCCGAACCAGTCCCAGTTTACGGCCTGCTCCGGGAAAAGCCCTGTGTGCTTGAAGCTAAAGGGTTTCAGATGGAAGGTCAGATCCTTGTAATGGAGATCCCACTGCTGGGGCAGATCAAAAAATTCCCACTCGCCGCCGCCCTTGGAGCTGCGGTGATAATGTGCATTCATCTTGCGCCATCCCGGCTCTGTCTTGGGGGTATCCCAGATTACCTGCGGGTCCGGACGCACAAGGAGATAGTTTCCCCATCGCTCCAGCTTCTCGCCGCAGGAAGTATCAATTACTTCATATTCTTTCCAGCCATTTGCAATCCACATAATTCTGTTTACCTCATTCTTTATAAATTGACATGTAAAATGATTTTCTATTATTTCGTACAGACCTTTCGCATCTCGAATCGTCCATAACATTTTTATGATAGCAGAAAACCCCAATCCCGTCAATTTTGTTTCATTGTCAAACGGCTGCAATTTGTAAAAGTACAAGCGAATTTTATTCCTATTATAAGAAAGCCATGTAAAATCCGGCAAAACACTTGACAACAGCCACTTTAGCATACTAAAATGGACAGGATATACGAGGAGGATACACCAAACAGGCATTGGCCAAAGGAGGAATTTATGAAAAAATATACCGAAATGAATCATGATGAGCTTCTGGCACTGAAAAAAGAGCTGGACAAAGAGTTTGAAGAGATCAAAGCACAGGGACTTGCGCTTGACATGTCAAGAGGAAAACCAAGTAATGCACAGCTTGATCTTTCCATGGAAATGATGGATGTTCTGAAAGGCGATTCTAACCTGAAATGCGAAACAGGAGTTGATTGCCGTAACTATGGTGTAATCGACGGTATTCCGGAAGCAAAACGTCTTCTTGGAGAGATGTCAGAGGTAGACCCGGAACACATTATCATTTACGGAAACTCAAGCCTGAATGTTATGTTCGACAGTATTGCACGTTCCATGACTCAGGGTGTAATGGGAAATACTCCGTGGTGCAAGCTTGACAAGGTGAAATTCCTCTGTCCGGTACCAGGATATGATCGTCATTTCAAGATTACAGAGTTCTTTGGAATTGAAATGATTAACGTACCTATGACTCCGGAGGGACCGGATATGGACATGGTAGAGAAACTGGTAAGCGAAGATGACGCAATCAAAGGAATCTGGTGCGTACCGAAATATTCCAACCCGCAGGGCTATACCTATTCCAAGGAAACTGTAGAGCGTTTTGCAAGACTGAAACCAGCTGCACCTGATTTCCGTATTTACTGGGATAATGCATACAGCATCCACCATCTTTATGATGACAATCAGGATTTCCTTGTTGAGATTCTCGGTGAGTGTGTGAAAGCCGGAAATCCGGACCTTGTTTACAAATTCACCTCCACTTCCAAGGTAAGCTTCCCAGGCTCCGGTATCGCAGCTGTTGCAGCTTCTAAGGCAAACCTGGATGATTTCCGCAACTATATGCAGATTCAGACAATCGGACATGACAAGCTGAATCAGCTTCGTCACGTGAGATTCTTTAAGGATCTTGAGGGACTTCATGCACACATGAGAAAACATGCAGACATTCTTCGCCCGAAATTTGAGCTTGTACTGGATACTCTGGACAAAGAGCTTGGCGGACTTGGAATCGGTGAGTGGACAAAGCCTCACGGCGGATACTTCATTTCCTTTGATTCCTTAGACGGCTGCGCAAAAGCAATCGTTGCAAAAGCAAAAGAAGCAGGCGTAGTTCTTACTGGTGCAGGTGCAACCTACCCATATGGCAAAGATCCAAAAGACTCTAATATCCGTATTGCACCGTCCTTCCCTACACTGGAAGATCTGGGCAAAGCGGCACAGGTATTCGTGCTTTGCGTGAAGCTTGTAAGTGTAGAGAAACTTCTGGGTTAATCGTAAACCTTGCGTTATACGAGGCTTTTAGCGTGTAACCTTGCATAGACTGTAAAAGTGCCAGATGGCAGAAGGTCTGGCACGTGAATGAAATCTTCTATCTATTCAGTCAGGGAGGAAGCTATGTCAAAAAATAAGGAAAAAGCAGGCACAGGAAGAAAAATCGTAATCTCACTGGTGGTTTTGCTTTTGCTTCTCACAGCAGGAGCTTACGGATATGGCGTTTACTATTTTTCCAGTCATTTTCTCCCTGGCTCTATGGTAAATGGTTTTAATTGCTCTTATATGACCCGGGAGGATACAGAGAGCCTTCTGGATCAGCGTGTAAAAGCTTACGTACTTGCAGTAAAGACGATGAAGAACGGACAGGAAGCCATATCTGCAAAGGATGTGGACCTGTCTTATGTTTCTACAGGAATTATCAGGAAACTAATTAAAGACCAGAAGCGTTTCACCTGGTTTCTGGCATTTAACCAAAATCAAAATTACGACATATCAGAATCTCTTAGTTATAATACTGAGATGATGTCTCAGACAGTAGATGCTCTGAAGTGCATGCAGGCGGATAATATTGTGCAGCCTGTGGATGCACAGATTCAGGATACAGGTGATTGCTTCGAGATTATTCCTGAAGTAACAGGAAATGCCCTGGATCGTACCAAAACAGAAGAAGTGATCGCAGGTGCTATGCTGCGCGGCAGGACTTCTGTGAATCTGGAAGAAGAAAGCTGTTACCTGAAGCCCTCTGTATACAGTACAGATACACAGCTTCAGGCTAATTGTGAAAAAATGAATCAGCTTTGTGATATCATCATTACATATGATTTTGCTGACCGTACAGAAACAGTAGACCGTACTGTGATCAAAAACTGGTTCGGCTATGATCAGGATGGAAATGTGATCCTGGACGAGAAACTTGTGCGCCAGTATGTTTCCAATTTAGGGCTGATTTATGATACCATGGGTCAGACAAGAACTTTTCAGACCTATGACAATCGTGAAGTAGAAATCAAAGGCGGCGATTACGGCTGGGTAATTGATCAGGATGCTGAAGTTAAGGCACTGATCGAAGCTATAAACAGTGGTGTTACCCAGGTACGTGAGCCTGTTTATCTGTATTCAGGCTACAGCCGCGGTACCAATGATATTGGCTCTACATATGTAGAGATAGATTTGACAAACCAGCGCCTTGTTTTTTATATGAAAGGCACCCCTATTGTGGATACCCCTATTGTAAGCGGCAATCCCAATATTGACGGCTGCGCTACGCCGGAAGGCTGCTACGCATTGGATGCCAAGGAATCCCCGGCCGTGCTTACGGGAGAGGATTATGAGACAAATGTGACTTACTGGATGCCTTTTGCAGGAAATGTAGGAATCCACGATGCCACATGGCGCACGGAGTTTGGCGGGAATATGTATCAGTGGGACGGTTCCCACGGATGCATCAATGTTCCGTATGATAAGGCAGCAGCCATTTATGCCAATATAGAAGTGGGCATGCCGGTGGTTGTATACGAATAAATCGAAGTCCGCAGATAAATGGGGTCGATCATAACAAAATTGCGCACAGCGCAGACAAGGAGATGCAGAATCATGAAGATAGTAGTTTTGGCTGGAGGAACCAGTACGGAAAGAGAGATTTCCATTGTTTCCGGTACCGGAATCTGTGGCGCACTGCGCCAGAAAGGCCATGAAGCAATACTGGTAGATATTTTTTGCGGAGTAGAGGATGTAGACTGGGAGAATCCGTTCCCGGCTGAGTATGATGTGGAGAAAGCTGCAGAATACATGAAGAGTTTTAACCCGCAGATCAAAGAGATGCAGAAAACCCGCAGAAGCTTTTTCGGACCAAACGTGCTGAAGCTCTGCGAGGCATGCGACATTGTTTTCCTGGGACTTCACGGCGCCAACGGCGAGGACGGCAAGGTGCAGGCTGCCTTTGACCTAATGGGAATCCGCTACACAGGAACCGGATATCTCAGCAGCGCAATGGCAATGGATAAGCGCATTACAAAAGAAGTATTCCTGATGAACAATGTTCCGACACCAGGCGGTTTCTCTATGTCCACAGACGCTCTTGAGAAGGATATTGCAAAGCATGGCTTAAGTTTCCCGGTAGTGGTAAAGACCAGCTGCGGCGGATCCAGTGTAGGCGTTTATATTGTAAATGACCAGAAGGAATATGAGGAGGCTCTTGGGGATGCAAGTCAGTACCAGGATGACATTGTTGTAGAAGAGTATATTAAAGGACGCGAATTTTCAGTTGCGGTAGTAGATGATAAGGCTTACCCGGTTATTGAGATTGCGCCTCTTCAGGGCTTTTATGATTACAAGAATAAATATCAGGCCGGTTCAACAGTTGAGACCTGTCCTGCAGAAATTTCTCCGGAGCTTACCGCTAAGATGCAGGAAAATGCAGTGAAGGCAGCCAGAGCACTTGGGCTTACAGGCTACAGCCGTCTGGATTTTATGATGAAAGAAAACGGAGATATGTACTGTCTTGAGGCAAATACCCTTCCTGGCATGACACCAACCAGCCTGATTCCCCAGGAAGCTAAGGTACTGGGAATGGATTATCCTACACTTTGTGAGGAACTGATCCGTATTTCCCTGAAAAAATACGAATAAAATCATAAGCACCGGAGGCAGGAATTGTCTCCGGTACTGTAGTCTATAAAGTAAGGAAAAATTTAAAATGAAAAATCTGACTCTTGAAAATATAACCAAAGTCTGCGGCGGCGTTTACTTCGGCCCGGCTGACAAGCTGGACCAGGAAGTTTCCTCCATCACAACAGACAGCAGAAAAATAGAAGCAGGCTCTCTTTTTGTTCCAATTGTGGGAGAGCGTGTGGACGCACATAAATTTATTCCCCAGGTAATGGAAGCAGGAGCACTCGCCACTTTGTCAGAGCGCACTCTGGAAGACGCAGATTTCCCATACATTAAGGTGGAATCTTCTCTTCAGGCAGTGAAGGACATTGCGGAGTTTTACCTGAAGCAGCTTCAGATCCCGGTAGTGGGAATCACAGGAAGCGTTGGCAAGACCAGCACCAAGGAAGTGATCGCGTCCGTTCTGAAGGAGAAATACCGTACTCTGAAAACCCAGGGAAATTTCAACAATGAGCTGGGACTTCCCCTCACTGTTTTCCGTCTTCGTGATGAGGATGAGATCGCAGTTCTGGAAATGGGAATCAGCGATTTCGGTGAGATGACCCGCCTGGCGAAGATTGCAAGACCGGATACTTGCGTGATCACAAACATCGGTACCTGCCATCTGGAAAATCTGGGCGACAGAGACGGTGTCCTGAAAGCAAAAACCGAGATTTTCAAATACCTGAAAAAAGATGGTCACATTGTGTTGAACGGTGATGACGACAAGCTTTGCACGGTTAAGGAATATGAGGGCATCAAGCCTGTATTCTTCGGCATGGAAGCGGATAAAGATATTTATGCAGACGAGATTGTAAGCAGAGGCCTGAAAGGCATGACCTGCCGCATTCATGTGGGAGGAGAGTCCTTTGTGACCGATATTCCAATGCCGGGACGTCACATGGTGTACAATGCGCTGGCAGCTACTGCAGTGGGAAGAATCTATGGACTTACCCTGGAGCAGATCCGCCATGGAATTGAGACCTTGGAGGCTATCAGCGGCAGATTCCATATGATCGAGACCGACCGTTTCCTGATCGTAGATGACTGCTACAATGCCAATCCTATGTCTATGAAAGCATCCCTGGATGTGCTGAAGGATGGTGCCGGCAGAAGAGTAGCAATTCTTGGAGACATGGGTGAGCTTGGTGAAAATGAAGTGCAGCTTCATGCAGAGGTTGGAGAGCATGCTGCACAGTGCGGAATTGATGTGTGCATCTGCACCGGGGCTCTTTCTGCAAATATTGCAAAAGAAGCAAGAAAGAATCCGCAGCTTACTGTCATTGAAGAACCGGACAGAGACAGCCTTCTGGCTCATCTGGATTCTTATGTGAAAACAGGTGATACGATCCTTGTAAAGGCATCTCATTTTATGCAGTTCGAGAAAGTGGTTGCGAAGCTGCAGGAGATGTAAAGCATATACATTTGTAATATAAGCAGCAGCCATATGGAATGACTTGAGTTTGGTATGTAGTATTTTGGCCAGCGCCGCAGCTGCCGATGAGAGATCTCGTGGGAAAACGTCAGATTTGCAAAGCAGACATGGAAAAAGCGCAGCTTTGGCAGGAATTTGACGAACGAATTATGTTTCCCATAAATGTACATAGAGGTATAATGTTCTTAAAGCTTATCTGTGAAGGAGGACATTATGCTGGAAAAAATCATGGACTTGCATATATTGCTCTACAGTATGGCAGCCATTGGGGCTGTGGGAGCAATTGGAATGCTGGCAACAAACCTCACCTACAGAAGAATGTTAAAAAGTACTGGAAGCAGGAAAGCAGGAAGTAAAAATGGGGGCATCACAGGCAAGGTGAATCTGAAAGAGAAATGGCTAAACCTTTGGAAAACCAGGGACAGGCTTTTGCATAGGATGAACCGTCTGGTGTGGTATCCGGCGCTTATATCCATAGCGCTTCTTGGACTTGCCGTTTATTTTTCCACAGTTCTGAAGCTGGAGGAGGGATTGCCCCTTACGTATCTGTATGTGGGAGCCACGCTTCCGGTGGCGCTTTTGCTTTTGCGCCAGGCACTGGACTTTTCCTACAAAGAAGAACTGGTGATAAACACCCTTGCAGATTATGTGGAGCAGATGCGCACCTGGGCAGAGGAAATTCCGGCAGGAAAGAAGACAGATCCGGTTCTCCAGGAAGAGGTGATCGACCGGATCACAAGCAGCATTAAACAGACTGCCGCATCTGGCAGCCATTTCAGCAAAATGCTTACACCTGAGGAAGAGAAGATCATGAGAGAAATCATTCGGGAATTTATGGCATAGCAATCAGCAAAGGCGCAGGAGTTACATTCCTGCGCCTTTTTAAGAGGTTAGATTCAAAGATTGTTCCGTTACAAATTGGTTTAGATATCGGAACGATTGCAGTATTATATGATCAAAACAAAAGAAAGCGAGGACAATGAGATGAAAATTGTAATTCTGGAAGCAGACAGCTTGGGCGAGGATATGGTATTCACTCCATTTGAAGCTCTTGGAGAAGTGGTAATTTACCGCACAACAACCGCAGATGAGATGGAAGCGAAGACTCTGGATGCAGATGTGATCGTAGCCAATAAGGTGCCAATCTGTGAGGAGACCATCGGGAAAGCGAAGAACCTGAAGCTGGTGTGCCTGACTGCCACTGGTTTTAACAACCTTGACGGTGACTATCTGAAAAAAAGAGGAATCGCCGCATACAATGTTGCAGGCTACTCCACAAACGGAGTTGCGCAGCACACCTTTGCCCTGTTTTTCTATGTGCTGGAGAAACTGAATTATTATGACAATTATGTAAAATCCGGCGAGTACTCCAGAGGAAGCTGCTTCTCTCATTTTGCCCAGAATTTCTTTGAACTGGATGGAAAAACATGGGGAATCATTGGCCTTGGAGCCATCGGCAGGAAGGTGGCGCAGATTGCGGAAGCCTTCGGATGCCATATTCTGTGCTATTCCGCATCCGGAAGCAAATACAATACCACCTATGAGCAGGTAGGCCTGGACGAGCTTCTTTCCCGGTCTGATATTGTGTCTGTACATGCACCACTGAATGCTTATACAGAGAATCTGATGACCCTGGAAAATTTCCGCAAGATGAAGAAGACCGCCATTTTTCTGAACCTGGCAAGAGGTGCAATCGTCAATGAGGCAGATCTGTATACCGCTCTTACAGAAGGTTCCATTGGGGCAGCAGGCCTGGATGTGCTTTGCAAAGAGCCCATGGACCCGGAGAATCCTCTTCTGAAAATCCAGGACAGCAACAAGCTGATCATCACCCCTCACATTGCCTGGGCAGCCAAAGAAACCCGCTTCCGCGTAGTAGATGAGGTAGTTAAAAACATTCAGCGCTTCCAGAATGGGGATGCAACAAACCGGGTTTATTAAGAGAAAAATACACATGCAGCGATTCCTTCTTGAAGAGAGTGAAAGGGACAGTTATAATGGGGGAAAAGATGTGAGAAGTTTTGGTTACTGGTCACGAGATGAACAGTAACCGATTTTAAGCTGGAATCAGGGAGGCTACATGGCGAAGAAATACTATGCAGTGAGAAAAGGAAGAAAAACAGGAGTGTTTGCAACCTGGGCAGAGTGCCAGAAGCAGGTGACCGGATTTTCCGGGGCGGAGTTTAAGAGTTTCGGGACTATGGAGGAAGCGAAGGCCTTTGTCGGCGGTGAGAGTGCGCAGGCAGCGCCCGGGAATAAAGGTGATGCAGCAGGTGGTGGGGCGTCAGATGTGATAAGTGCAGCTGGAAGACAAGGAGACGCAGCAGTTGGCAGTGGAGCGTTTGGAACGAAATATGCAGTCAGAAGCAATGCGTCTGCTAATTGCGGTGTTGCAGCTGGCAATAGAATGCCCAGCCAAAATTCATCAGGGGGTGTGATAGCTTACGTAGACGGAAGCTACCGCTCAGACACTGGTGAGTTTTCCTACGGAATGGTGATCCTCCAGGACGGGGAAGAGCATACCTTCTGTCAAAAAATGACAGACAAAGAACTGGCACTGATGCACAACGTGGCAGGAGAAATCAAAGGCTCCGAAGCCGCTATGCAGTATGCTATGGATCACAATATTCCCGAAATTACCATCTATCACGATTACGAGGGCATTGCCAAATGGTGCACCGGCGCTTGGAAAGCCAACAAATCTGGCACCCAGATCTACCAGGCATTCTACCAGGCTGCCTCTAAGAAAGTAAAAATTCACTTCGTAAAGGTAAAAGGCCATTCCAACGACAAATACAACGACATGGCCGATCAGCTTGCAAAATCAGCACTGGGGATATAGAGATGAAATTTAAAACACGTTGGCTGTGGGTAGAGGTATTGATAATAGCTGGATGGTGGGCAGTTACTGTTTGGCTATTTGTTCATGGGGCAGAGGACTCAGGGTATATTTTTCTGGGAAGTGTGTACGCTCCGTTTTCTGCTTTTTTAACGGTTGGGGTAATCGGTGAATTTAGAGTTATTTATTTAACTCCAGAAGGATGTACGGTTGTATTATTTTGGATGAAAAAAGAATACAAATGGGGAGAAGTACGGCTGGCTTATGATTGCTTTCGTGGAAGGAGAGAAGCCTCTCATATATTAGCTTTTTCTACTAGAACTGTAAACTGGAGAGGAAAGCAGCTTACGAACAAGATGCTTAGTGAGATACCATATGAAATTCATTATTTACAAGATTTTCACATTACTTGGAAAAACAAGGAAGAGCGAAGCAGAATACTTACGCAGTTAGAGCAATGGGGCGTAAAGGTTGAAAAAAGTGATCGAGTGAAACGAGAAGAACTGATAGACGCCAAAACCGAAGCCCGCAACGAACGCTGCCGCCTCTACGAAGAAAGAAAACGCCAGGCAAAAAACAAAAAGAATTCAAACTCATAACCAAAGGGGGATTACAGACCATACATCTGTAATCCCCCTGCCGCATCTAATCCTCCTCAATCACCTGAATTTCCAGATAATCGAAGTCAATTTGCTCAATGAAGTTATCCTGATAAAACCGTGTCTTGCTGTGCTTTTTGAAATCCCGGACAGTGGTTTCAAGCCAGATAGGATTGCCAAGATCCAGTTCATAACAAATCTGTTCCAGGCAGTAAAAAACCTTATGTGTCCTGGTTTCCTGGCGGTCATCACAGATTACAGTGTCTTTTAACATATGGTTGTCTTTCCAGATCCTTCCCCACAGGCGGAACATATAGAACACCTCCTATTGTTTTGCAATTAATAGTTATTACCATAACATTGATTTACACAAGTTGCAACCGGAAAGTAAGAACTGCAGAAATACTTTTTAGCGTACTAAAGTGTTTGTGCTTGATTCTTGGTGAGAAATCTACTATAATTACGGTAATATTCGTCATCTATCAATCATATTCACATTAGGAGGAGCTTTATTATGAAATTATATGATACAGGCGTGTATCTTAATAATGGACAGGAAATTATTCCTGCAGCCAAGGCACAGCTTCCGGTTTCCCAGGAAGAAGCAGCCAGAAATACCATTGCGTATTCCATTTTAAGTGCCCACAATACCTCAGGTAATATGGACAAGCTTCAGATTAAATTTGACAAGCTGACATCTCATGATATTACCTTTGTAGGAATTATCCAGACTGCACGGGCTTCCGGACTGGATCGTTTCCCGGTTCCTTACGTTCTCACCAACTGTCATAACTCTCTTTGCGCAGTAGGTGGAACTATTAATGAAGATGACCATATGTTTGGTCTTACCTGTGCGAAGAAATACGGCGGTGTCTATGTTCCGCCTCATCAGGCCGTTATTCATCAGTTTGCCCGTGAAATGCTCGCTGAGTGCGGTAAGATGATTCTTGGCTCAGACAGTCATACCCGTTATGGTGCACTGGGAACCATGGCCATGGGCGAGGGCGGACCGGAGCTTGTAAAGCAGCTTCTTTCCCAGACCTATGATATCAACATGCCAGGTGTTGTGGCCATTTATCTGAAAGGCACACCACGCCCAGGTGTTGGACCGCAGGACGTTGCGCTTGCTATTATCGGCAAGGTTTTTGGAAATGGCTATGTGAAGAATAAAGTTATGGAGTTCGTAGGACCTGGTGTTGCAAGCTTAAGCGCAGATTTCCGTATCGGTGTGGATGTTATGACCACAGAGACTACCTGTCTTTCCTCTATCTGGCAGACTGATGAGAAGATTCAGGAATTCTACGAGATCCACGGCAGAGCAGAAGGCTATAAGGAGTTGAAGCCAGGCAATGTTGCATATTATGATGGCTGCGTGGAAATCGACCTTAGTGAGATCAAGCCAATGATCGCAATGCCGTTCCATCCAAGCAATACATATACAATTGATGAACTGAATGCAAATCTGGACGATATTCTCGCAGATGTTGAGAAGAAGGCACAGATCAGTCTGGACGGTAAGGTTCCGTTTACATTGAGAAATAAAGTAATCGACGGCAAGCTCTATGTAGATCAGGGAATCATCGCAGGATGCGCAGGCGGCGGATTTGAGAATATTTGTGCAGCAGCTGATATTCTCCGTGGCACCAGCATCGGTGCAGATGCATTCACCCTAAGCGTTTATCCGGCAAGCACACCGATTTATATGGAACTGGCTAAAAACGGTGTTCTGGCAGACCTTCTTGAGACAGGTGCAGTTGTAAAAACTGCATTCTGCGGACCTTGCTTTGGCGCTGGTGATACTCCTGCAAATAATGCATTCAGTATCCGTCATACTACAAGAAACTTCCCGAACCGTGAAGGCTCCAAAATCCAGAACGGTCAGATTTCTTCCGTTGCACTTATGGATGCACGTTCCATTGCAGCCACTGCAGCGAACAAGGGCTTTTTGACCTCTGCAGAGAACTTCACAGGCGAATACAGAGGACAGAAGTATTTCTTTGATAAGAATATTTATGCAAACCGCGTATTTGACAGCAAGGGTGTGGCTGATCCGTCTGTTGAGATTCAGTTTGGACCGAACATCAAGGATTGGCCAAAGATGCCTGCACTTGCAGAGAATCTGGTGCTGAAGGTTGTATCCGAGATTCATGATCCGGTAACTACCACAGATGAGCTGATTCCTTCCGGTGAGACATCCTCCTATCGTTCCAATCCTCTGGGACTTGCCGAGTTCACTCTTTCCAGAAAAGACCCGGCTTATGTAGGACGTGCCAAAGAGGTACAGAAAGCAGAGCATGCTATAGAGAATGGAGAATGTCCGTTGGATGTACTGCCAGAGCTGAAATCGGTTATGGAAACCGTACACAAAGAGTATCCGGAAGTAGGCAAAGGTAACCTTGGCGTTGGAAGCACGATCTTTGCCGTGAAGCCAGGAGATGGCTCCGCCCGTGAGCAGGCTGCTTCCTGCCAGAAGGTACTTGGCGGCTGGGCAAACATTGCCAATGAGTATGCAACCAAGCGTTACCGTTCCAACCTGATCAACTGGGGCATGCTTCCATTCCTTATTCCGGCAGGCGACCTTCCGTTTGCAAACGGCGACTACCTGTTCTTCCCGGGAGTCCGCAAGGCCGTTGAGGAGAAAGCAGACAGCATTACCGGATATACCGTAAAAGAGGACAAGATGGTTCCGTTTACCGTAACACTTGGCGAGCTGACAGATGATGAGAGAGAAATCATCCTCAAAGGCTGTCTGATCAATTACAACAGAAAATAAAACGCAGGGAAGGAACCCTTATTTAGGTTCCTTTCTGGTCCATGGGCAGTTCTGTTACAGCAGTGACAGAGCTGCCCTTTTTGCCCCCTTTTGCAGTTACATGCTTTTTATAAATATTCAGAATAATTATAAATATTAAAACAAATAACAGATATAAAAACGACTATAAAAAATAAAACAGAATTAATTTAAAAATATTTAAAAAAGTGTTGACAAATATGGAAAGCCATGGTAATATCTGTCTCTTATACACATCT
>NZ_JACOOT010000007.1:0-23770 GCF_014287535.1 Blautia segnis
TATAAGAGACAGTATAAATATTTATATAAATGTTTATATAAACAAACAAGCGAAAATGATAAAACAGACAATTTTATGGTAAAAAGTAACTAAAAAAATGTGAAAAATATTGTGCATACATACAAAATAACATATAAAACTAAAAAGGATATTGAAATATTTGCATAAATGTTTATAATCAAATTATCAACAGTTCGGAGCGAAAACGAACAAAACAGAGTATATTTTTTAAGGAGGACGTATTAATGAAAGCAAGAAAAGCAATGGCATTAGCTATGACAGCAGCTATGGTTGGAGGATTAATGACAGTGCCGGTAATGGCAGAAGAGAACGCTGAATTACTTCCTGGTGGCGGAAGCAACATTATTTATTGCATTACACCTTCTACATCCAATCCGTTCTTCAACACAGAACAGGTAATTGCAAAAGAGAAAGCAGAAGAGCTTGGATATGAAGTGAAATGTGCTTCACATGATGATGACGCTGCTACACAGCTTGAGCTTTTCGAAGCAGCTATCAATGACGGAGCAGCAGCAATCATCTGCGATAACGCTGGTGCAGATGCTTCAATCGAAGCTGTTCAGAAGGCATATGATGCCGGAATTCCTACATTCCTGATCGACCGTGAAATTAACCAGTCAGGACTTGCAGTAGCACAGATCGTAGCAGATAATGCACAGGGCGCAGCAGCAATTGCCGAAGTATGGGTTGAGGCTATGAACTATGAAGGCAAATATGCAGAGCTTCTTGGACTTGAGTCCGATACAAACTGCCAGGTTCGTTCTGATAACTATCATTCTGTAATTGACGAGTACGAAGATCTTGAAATGGTAGCTCAGCAGTCTGCTAACTGGGATCAGACAGAAGCTTACGAGAAGACAGAAGCAATCCTTCAGTCCAATCCGGAGATTACAGGTATCATCTGTGGTAACGATACTATGGCATGCGGTGCTGTTCAGGCTTGTCTTGATGCAGGACGTAAAGACATTAAGATCATCGGTCTTGACGGATCTGACGAAGCAAACGCTTATATCAAATCCGGTGACATGGTTGGTACAGCTCTTCAGCAGATTGCACTGATCACAGAGATGGCAGTTGAGCAGGCTGACGCTTACCTTAAAGGAACAGCTCCGGAAGAAGAGAAACAGCTTGTTCCTTGCGTAGCAATCACAGCTGATAATACAGATTGTCTGAACGCATTTGTTTATACAGAGCCAGATGCTAAATAAGAGGACGAAATCAAGGTCAAAAGGTTAAAATGGAAGGCGGTGCGTCTGCGCCGCCTTTTATAATAGAAAGCAGGGAGAGATGATTATGAAAAGCAGAAGAATTTTGGCGGTTCTGGCCGCATGTACAGCAGTAACCTTTACCGGCTGTGGTGTAGTAACCGTGGTTCCGATTGGAGAGGAAGCTTCCTATACCGGTAAACAGGAATTTGATTCCGCAGCAGAATCAGAAGGAGACTGGTCATCTGTTGTAGCGGATATTTCCCAAAAAGCACAGGATCTTGTGGAATTGTTAAATGGTGATGGCATTACAGAAACAACGGCAGTAAAAGGAACAGGAAAAATTAAAGAATATAATACAGATACTCCGAAGCATTATCTTGTAGTGGAACTGGATGGTTTTACCGGAACAAAAGAAATCCGTGTCCGTACAGACGGACCGAATTCCAGTACTGCAATCCGTGACCTTCAGTCACTGAAAAACTTTGAAAGCTTTACCAACCAGACGGAATGGTCAAGCTATGGAAAAGAACTGAACAAGCAGGCGCTTGCGCAGGTTATTGATCCACTTGAAATCGACGAAAGTGTAGTTGGCAAGACTGTTACATTTACCGGCGGAGCAGAAGCAGGTGCAGATGCAGTAACGATTACAGCAGTTGAGCTGACAATTGAATAAAAGGAGGAAGCATTATGTTTGATGATCCGAATGTTGTTCTCCATTGTGAAAAAATTGATAAAATTTATCCGGGAACCAAAGCCCTTGATCAGGTTTCCTTTGATCTTTTAAAAGGTCAGGTAAATGTTTTGATCGGAGAAAATGGCGCAGGAAAATCTACCCTGATGAAAATGATCGCCGGAATTGAGCAGCCGTCTTCCGGAAAAATGTACATGGATGGAAAAGAAGTTTATTTTAAGGATACCAATGCTGCCCGAGCCAAGGGAATTGGAATTATTCATCAGGAGCTTTCTCTTTTCCCGAATATGACAGTGTATCAGAACATTTTTATGGGACATGAGAAAAAGAAGGGGATTTTCCTGGATGACAAAGCTCATTCAGAGGGTGCCAAAAAGATCCTGAAACGTCTGGAGCATGAGATTCCGCCGGATACAATGGTTGGAGATCTTCGTGTAGGCCAGCAGCAGATGGTAGAGATTGCACGTAATCTGAATCAGGACGATCTGCGGGTACTGATCATGGACGAGCCTACATCGTCTCTTTCAGCAGCAGAGGTTAAAGTTCTTTTCAAAATCATGAGAGAGCTTCTGGAGGCTGGGATTTCTATTGTATATATTTCTCATCGTCTGGAAGAAATTATGGAAATCGGCGATCATGTTACCATACTCCGGGATGGAAAATACGTTGCAGATGCAGCAGTTAAAGATATTGAGCTTAGCTGGATCGTAGAGAATATGGTAGGAAAGAATACACAGTACCACCGATTTGAACGAAGCATTGATCTTTCCAAGCAGCCTAAGATGCTGGAGATTAAAAATCTGTGCCTTCCGAAAAAAGGCGGCGGCTGGACACTTGACCATGTGAGCCTTGACCTGAAAAAAGGTGAAGTTCTTGGTATTTACGGACTTTTGGGAGCCGGACGAAGTGAATTATTTGAATGCCTTATGGGGCTTCACCCGGAGCATACCGGAGATGTATTTTATGAAGGTAAAAAGCTGAAAATCAAGGATGTTGCGACTCAGATTCAAAATGGTTTTGCGCTTGTTCCGGAGGACAGACAGAGCCAGGGACTGATTCAGACTCTTGATATTGGCAAGAATACATCTATTTCTTCTCTGAAGGATTATGTAAAAGGTCTGTTTCTTGATGAAAAAGCAGAGAATGCGGCAGTTGACGAACAGATCAGGGATATCCATATTAAAGTGGCGGATAAGAGACTTCCTATTTTGTCTCTGTCCGGTGGAAACCAGCAGAAGGTTGTTATCGGTAAGGGCCTTTTGACTAAGCCGAAGATCCTGCTTCTGGATGAGCCTTCCCGTGGTATCGATATTGGTGCGAAGACAGAGGTCTTTGAGATCATTCATGAACTTGCGGAAAAAGGACTTTCTATTATTGTTATCTCATCTGAGCTAAAAGAAATCATGGCAATCGCAGATCGAATCTGTGTATTGTCCAATGGTAAAAAGACCGGCGAGCTGACCGGAGATGAGATTACAGAAGACACACTTGTACGTACATCTTATGCCGGACTTGGAACCGGAAGAAATGCGTAAACCGGGGAGGAGCAGAATAATGAATAACAAAAAATCAAATAATAATCAGTTATTAATGACCCTGTTAAAAGGACGTACCTTTATTGTATTGGTACTTCTGGTCATCTTTTTTACCATTGTAAAAGGAACTACATTTCTGTCAGCATCTACACTGACCATGGTTGCAAAACATGTGGCTCTGTATGGAATCCTGGCACTTGGTATGACATTTGTAATTATTACCGGCGGTATTGACCTTTCCGTAGGTTCTGTAGTTGGCTTGGTTGGAATGCTTGCAGGAGGAATGATTCAGGAAGGTATCACTCTGAAATTTGCAGGTGTAACACTTTATTTCAGTGTACCGGTAATTGTAATTGCCATGTTGATTGTTGGCTGTCTGATTGGAGCAGTTAACGGACTCATTGTAACAAAATTAGGTGTAGCACCGTTTATTGCTACACTTGGTACTATGTATATCTGCCGTGGTTTTGCAAACCTTCGCTCCAACGGTGCAACCTTCTCCGACATCAAAGGCTATGACGGACTTGGAAATACAGGCTTTAAGATTCTTGGAAGCAACATTGCAGGTATTCCTACTGGTGTTTACATTTTCGCAGTGCTTGCAGTTATTTCTGTTATCATTCTGAAGAAGCTTCCATTTGGCTGGTATGTACTTGCAGTCGGCGGCAATGAGAAATCTGCACGTCTTTCCGGCATTAAAGCGGACAAGATCAAGATCATTGTTTATATGATTTCTGGCTTTTGCGCAGCCTGGGTTGGTATGATTAACACAGCACAGCTTTCAGCAGCACATCCTGCATCCGGTGATGGCTGGGAAATGAACGCAATCGCAGCTACCGTACTTGGCGGAACCTCCATGAGTGGTGGATCCGGAACCATTATCGGAACTGTAGTTGGTGCATTCGTTATCGGTGTTATCAACGATGGTATGACAATGTGTGGTGTATCTGAGTTCTGGCAGAAGGTTATCCGTGGTCTGGTTATCATTCTTGCAGTTGTAATTGATCAGACACAGAGAAATCTCCAGGCGAAGATGGCGCTTCAGGCAAGAAATGAGAATAAATAAACATTTGGAAATATTGCAAAAATTTACAAAAAGATTTATAGTAAAATGAAGAAGCAGGAGGAAGAAACGTGAAGAAATCAGGGATTTTAAATGCCCAGCTGATTCGCTGCATCGCGGAGCTTGGACACAAAGATCTGTTCATGATCGGTGATGCGGGAATGCCGATTCCGAAAGGCGTGGAGATCGTGGATCTGGTTGTATGCGGAGGGGTTCCTACCTTTAAACAGGTAATGGATGCTGTGCTGGCAGAAACAGAAGTGGAAGCCTACACCATTGCAAATGAGATCGAGGAAAAAAATCCGGAGCTTCTTGCATATATTCAGCAGAACCTTCCTGAGGCTGAGGAGAGCAGAATTGACCACGTAGACCTGAAAAAGATGTCCGCGCAGTGCAAATTTGCGATCCGTACAGGTGAGTTTACACCTTATCCGAACATAATTTTAAGAGCGGGAGTTGCTTTCCCGGCATAAAGCATGATCAGAGAAGACGCTGCGAAAGACAGGTAGAACCTAGTTTTGCAGCGTCTTTTTGTTTGAATCGGCGAAAAATTTTCAGGGGGCCAGGAAAAGATGTGTATGCGGATATTTACTCACAGAGGAGGACTTGAATATGAAAGTAAGTGTGAAGAAAATCAGTGAGATCACCGGATTTTCTCCAGCGACGGTATCAAATGCATTAAATTATAAAAAAGGCGTGAATGCAGAGACATCTGCGAAAATTTTCAAAGTGGCACAGGATCTGGGCTATTTTGAGGAAAATCATATCCGCAAGGTAAAATTTGTGATGTTTAAGCGTGACGGCTCTGTGGTAGAGGACTCTCCATTTTTTATTCAGCTGATTTCCGGAGTGGAGCAGGAATGCCGTGCCTGTGGCATGGAGATGCAGCTATGCAATCTGGACAAGCGGGATCCCGGGTATCAGGAACAGGCGAAATGGATTATGAACGATAAGGCGTCCGCTGTGATTCTTCTGGGGACAGAGATGGTGGATTCGGATATTAATCTGATCCGGGGCATGACCTGTCCGTTTATTGTGATTGATTACTGGAAAGAGGATATGAGCTTTGATGCCATGCTCATTAATAATGCGGATTCAGCCCGTATGGCAACGGAGTACCTGATTGCAAACGGACATAAAGAAATTGGGTATCTTCAGGGAAAATTCAGGATTAAACCTTTCCGCTCCCGTTCGGCAGGTTATCAGACCGCATTGCAGAAAGCAGGGCTGCATTTAAATAAGGACTATGTTTTTACCATGTCAACTACTATTGACGGTGCATATGAGGATATGAAGCAGTATCTGTCTAAGAAGGCGAAGCTGCCTACTGCATTTTTTTCAGATAATGACATGATTGCTTTGGGTGCTATGAAGGCTATGGCGGAATTCGGAATCCGGATTCCGGAGGATGTTTCTATTGTAGGATTTGATGATCTGACTTTTTCCTCTATTTCCTATCCACCGCTGACCACTCTGCGCGTACCGAAGCAGGAGATGGGCAGAGCGGTTGTAAGAAGGCTGCGGGATATGCTCAAGGACAATGACGGAATCAAACTTAAGATGCAGATGTGTACGCAGTTTATTGAGCGGGAGAGTGTGAAAAAAATATAAGGATGCTTCAAAAATGATGCATTGGTAGAAATTAAATCTAATAAAGTCCTGATTTCTCAGAAATCAGGACTTATTAAGTTTCTGGCTTAGGCGCGAATTGCGTTCATAATTGCGTCGTAAAGCTCGTCATAAGTTTCATAAGCGGGGACTTCTGGATACTCGGCTTTAATTGCATCGGTGCTCTTAAAGAGGAATCCGGCCTTGCTTGCCTGGATCATGCCAAGGTCATTGTGGCTGTCTCCGCTGGCAATGGTGTCATAGCCGATAGACTGCAGTGCTTTGACTGTGGTGTATTTGGACTTCTCACAGCGCATCTTAAAGTCAGTGATCTCGCCGTTTTCCCCTACAACCAGGGAGTTGCAGAAGATGGTCGGGTAGCCCAGCTTTTTCATAAGAGGACCTGCAAACTGGGAGAAGGTATCGCTGAGGATGATAACCTGGGTCTGCGCACGCAGCTTATCCAGAAATTCCTTTGCACCCGGAATCGGATCAATTTTGGCAATGGTTTCCTGGATCTCCTTCAGTCCAAGTCCGTGTTCCTTCAGGATATTCAGACGATATTTCATTAATTTATCATAATCCGGCTCATCGCGAGTCGTTCTCTTTAGCTCCGGAATCCCCGTAGCCTCGGCAAATGCGATCCAAATCTCCGGCACCAGTACGCCCTCTAAATCTAAGCAAACAATTTCCATAATTTCCTCCATTCTGCGGCCATATGCTGCCGTCGCTATTTTCAATTTAAATAAATGGAATCGTGTGAAGTCAGTTATTATGTTTGCTTTCACACATTATCCTATTATAGCGTAAAAATGTAAGGAGTGCCAGAACTAAATTAGAATGGAGGGAAAATGTTTGGAAATCAGGGGAAAATAGAGAAAAATTGTCTGGTCGAAATTTCTCGGTTGTATTGCTGTATTGAGAAAAATGTGGTATATTATTAGTATCTGTAGTAATAATAGACAAAATAAACAGAATAACAATGGCAGGAGTGGTTAAAATGTATAACGAAGAGTACAAACGCTGGATGGCGGCAGATCTCGAAGATGCAGATCTGAAACCAGAATTATCTAAGATTGAAGGAAATGATGAGGAAATCAAGGAGCGCTTTGCTGTTTCCCTGAAATTTGGTACAGCAGGACTTCGCGGTGTTCTTGGCGCAGGAACTAACCGAATGAATATCTATGTAGTACGTCAGGCTACACAGGGCCTTGCGAACTGGGTAAAGACACAGGGCGGCACACAGACCGTAGCCATCAGCTATGACAGCCGTCTGAAGAGTGATGTATTTGCCAAGACAGCTGCAGGCGTGCTGGCTGCCAACGGAATCAAGGTCAGAATTTATGACGCATTAATGCCTGTTCCGGCTCTTTCCTTTGCAACACGCTACTATGAGTGCAATGCAGGAATCATGGTTACAGCTTCTCATAACCCTGCTAAATATAACGGATATAAGGCTTACGGCCCGGATGGCTGCCAGATGACAGATGACGCAGCAGCCATCGTTTATGATGAGATCCAGAAGACAGACGTACTGACTGGTGCCAAATACATGTCCTTTGCAGAAGGCGTTGAGGAAGGCCTGATCCGCTTTGTGGGAGATGACTGTAAACGTGCTCTGTATGATGCGATCGAGTCCCGTCAGGTTCGTCCAGGCCTTTGCAAGACCGCTGGCCTGAAGCTGGTTTACAGCCCGCTGAACGGTTCCGGACTTGTACCGGTAACCCAGATCCTCAAGGATATCGGAATCACAGATGTGACAATCGTTCCAGATCAGGAATACCCGAACGGATACTTTACCACATGCAGCTACCCGAACCCGGAGATTTTCGCAGCTCTGGAGCAGGGCCTGAAGCTTGCTAAGGAGACAGGTGCAGATCTTATGCTTGCAACTGACCCGGACGCAGACCGTGTTGGTATTGCTATGAAATGCCCGGATGGCTCCTATGAGCTGGTAAGCGGAAATGAAGTGGGAGTTCTTCTTCTTGACTATATTGCAGCAGGACGCATTGAGAAGGGTACAATGCCGAAGAACCCGGTTGCAGTGAAATCCATTGTATCCACACCTCTGGCAGATGCAGTTGCTGAGCACTACGGCGTAGAGCTTAGAAGCGTACTTACCGGATTCAAGTGGATCGGTGACCAGATCGCACAGTTAGAAGCAGCTGGCGAAGTTGACCGTTTCATCTTCGGATTTGAGGAGAGTTACGGATACCTTGCAGGACCATATGTACGTGATAAAGATGCGATCATCGGATCCATGCTGATTTGCGAGATGGCTGCATATTACAGAAGCATTGGAAGCTCCCTGAAGCAGAGACTTGAGGAAATCTATGCGCAGTACGGCCGTTACCTGAACAAGGTAGACAGCTTCGAATTCCCAGGCCTTAGCGGAATGGATACCATGGCAGGAATCATGCAGAAATTCCGTGACAATCCGCCGGCAGAGATTGCAGGCTACAAGGTAGTAAAGGTTACTGATTACAAGAAACCTGAAGAGACAGGTCTTCCGGCAGCGAATGTTCTGATCTACAAATTGGAGAATAACGAGACTGTTGTAGTTCGTCCATCCGGAACAGAGCCGAAGATCAAGATCTACTATACAACTCTTGGCAAAGACCTTGCAGAGGCAGAAGCTGAAAAAGAGAAACTGGCTAAGGCACTTGAGCCGATGATGGCTTAAAACCGTTTTCAAACAAGTTCTAAGGCATTTGGTTCAGAAGAAACATAGCTTGAACGCAGATCGCGAGGCGACTGCGTTCATGAGCAAGTAGCGAAGCGGATTGCGAATGTCCGCTTTACTATAGTTTAGTAAATGACTCTGGAATCCCTCTTGCGTATAGCAGCGCAAGGGGGATTCTTTGCGCTGATAACTTTATTTATTTGCATAATGTGAAGAGATTTTATTTTGTAATTCGTTAATTACAATAAAGGGAAAAACATATAGTATAATTCCCGAAAAGAAAACGAGGTGACTGATGAATGTGGACGTTATTATTTATATTTTTGATGTTTGGCGTATTCGGTAAACTGATTGGACTTGCATTCCGTGCCACATGGGGAATTACGAAGATCTTTTTTCGCCTGATCTTTCTTCCAGTAGTTCTGATCGGACTTGTACTGGCTGGCCTGATGTACATAGCCCTGCCGCTGCTTGTAGTCATCGGAATCGCAGTGCTGGTGCTGGCGTAATTACGTGAGATTTTTTATATATATTTATAAAAATAAAAATACACGAAAATAAAATCGAAAATATGTGCGATTTGCCAGATGACAAAATGCGACAGATATGTTAGTATAGATACATCAACAAAAGACAAGAGATAGAAGTACGAAAGAAAATTCGAACTCACCTGCGAATTTCCAAATTACAAAAGCAATCAAGCATACTAAAGAAATCAAAAGTACAAAAGACAATCAAATTACAAAAGAAACCAGAAGTACCAAAGAATTTCAAAACACGAAAGCACTTAAACTACAAAAGAACTTTAACAACCAAAGACCCTGTAAGAAATACTCCAGATAAGACAGTATCCCCTGCAGAACACATCCGATAAAATCTATAACAAAACACATCAGAAAATTGGCTGGGAACTTATTTCCCAGCTATATTTATAACAAAATCCAACAACTGTTTATATTTGAAACCTATAGCCTTTCTCAGAGAAATCGTGTATACTAAATGTTAAAAACAGATCCCAAAAGAGACCGTAAAATTATTGGGTTTAATGAAAGTATACAATTCTTTTATCAGTTCCAAAATAGATGATTATAACAGCAGTGTATATTACGAAAATCCGTCCTATATATGAATGTTATAAAGAAAATAAAATGCTATAACGGTCAATAGAAAGGCATGCAATGAACTTACAGCAGGCGAAGGAACTTCTCGGAATTAATCAGGATGATGAACGGGAGATAAAACGGAAATATCATAATTCCCTTGTGAAACCGGAAAGCACCGATGGGAAAGGGCAGAGAATTTACCACTTTAAGGCGTTTCTGGCTGCACCGCCTCAGACAGTGGAGAGCACACGGATTGCCAACCTGCAGCCAGGAGAATATCTTTACCCAAGAGCATTCCACGGCAATCAGATTCAGCTTATGAACAAGGAACGACAGATACTGGGATATCTCCGCATGGAAGATGAGCATCTATATTTTTGCATCATTCCTCTTTTAAAACGCCACGCCGCTCAGGTGAAGCTTCTGGTGAAATCCGATGATGCAGAAGAGAAAGGAATCTATCGAAGTAAATATGCAGGAAATTCCAGTGCCTCTGACAGAAGCCGTATCGGAAATCATGCAACAAAGGCTGATATAGATTTCTACTTCCGCCTGGAAGATGAGAGCTACAACAGCACAGACCTGAACCTAAAAATAGAAGAGCTTCTTTCCGAATATGAGAAATACCTGCAGCAAGGCCGCTTTTCCGATTTGTTCCAACGGCTGGCCCGTTCCAATTTCCGCAGCCGTTTCCATCTGAAAGAGAAGGACAGGCAGTACATTCAGGAGAAAGGAATGGACACGATCCGAAGCCATGCCAGGGATTTTGTGCGTACGAGGCTGGCACCTGCCCAGATTCCAAACGATGGCAAGCAGACTCCCATGCGTGGACATCCGGTATTTCTGGCGCAGCATGCCACAGGCTGCTGTTGCCGCGGTTGCCTGTACAAATGGCATCGAATTCCACAGGGCGTACAGCTTACTCAGAACCAACAGGACTATGTGGTAGATGTACTTATGACCTGGATCGAAAAAGAAAATATCGGTAAGTAGGAATATTTCGTTTGATAGAGCATGCTTACCCACTATTTTATAATCAAATATTAAACAGAGGAATTGCCCATGAAAATTTTTCATCTATCCGATTTACACATTGGACTAAAATTAATTAATCGAGATCTTAGAGAAGATCAGGAATATATTTTGAACCAGATTATTCAGAAAGCGAAGGAGGAAAAGCCGGATGCAATTTTGATTGCAGGTGATATTTACGACAAAGCTGTTCCGTCTGCTGAAGCGGTAGAGGTATTCGATCATTTTATTGGAAACCTGCGCACAGCAGTACCGGAATCAGTTGTTATGATGATCAGCGGCAATCACGACAGTGCACCCCGCGTCAATTGCTTCCGAAGCGTGCTGACCCACCAGCGCATCCACATGATCGGAATGCCTCCGCAGACCGAAGAAGACCACATTGAGAAAGTAGTACTTCAGGACGAATATGGATCTGTGAATTTTTATCTTCTTCCCTTTGTGAAACCTTCTATGGTGAAGTTGATCGTAGGAACTGATGAGAATGGAAATAATCTATCATATAATGAGACCATTCATCGTCTGCTTGATCGTGAGGAAATTGATGAAACTCAGAGGAATATTCTGGTCAGCCATCAGTTCTATCTTCCCTCTGGCGAAAATGCAGAAGAGGTAGAACGAATGGATTCTGAGATTCGTACTATCGGAAATATTGACCAGGTATCCGCTGATATCCTGAAGAAATTTGATTATGCAGCCCTGGGACATATTCACAAACCAATGAAAGTAGGAAGCGAATTTTACCGTTATTGCGGTACGCCCCTTGCATGCTCTGTCAGCGAAGCAGGCCAGAGCAAAGGAATTATAATGGTTGACATAAAACAAAAAAACCAGATTACTACAGAGATTTTGCCTCTTGTTCCATTGCGGCAGGTCAGAGTGATTCGTGGTGACCTTGAGGAGGTTCTGGCACAGACCTGTAGGGATTATGTAACAGTTATTCTTACGGATAAAGTAGACCTGGATGTAATCGATATGCAGGATCGTCTGCGTCTGGCATTCCCGGGACTTCTGGAAATACGCCGGGAAACGGTACGGCAGGCAGACTATACCAGACATGCGGCTGTAGAGAAAACCTTAAATCCTTTTGAACTCTGCTGTCAGTTCCTGAATGACGCAGACGAGGAGGAGAAAGAGATTCTTCAGGACATCATCAATACTGTACAGGGGGTGACGAAATGAGACCTGTGAAGCTTACCATGCAGGCATTTGGTTCCTACGGAAATCTGACCAAGATTGATTTTAGCGAGCCAGACCAGAACCTATTTCTGGTAACAGGAGACACTGGCGCAGGCAAAACCACTATATTTGATGCTATTGTATTTGCGCTTTACGGCGAGGCAAGCTCCAGCACCAATAAGAAAGACGGTGTTGTGCTTCAGAGTCAATACGTAGAACTAAATGTAGAGCCTTTTGTAGAACTTGTTTTTTCTGAAGGTACAGGAGAGACTCGTCAGCTTTATACAGTTCGTCGTGTCCCAAGGCATTTGAAGCGTCTTACAAGAGGTGCCGGGAAAAACACCGGAAGCCGTGAAGTGACAGGCTCTGTCAACTTGATCATGCCGGATGGAACTGAATATCCGCAGAAAGAAGCGGACAGCAAGCTTGGCGAAATCCTTGGTCTTAATAAAGGTCAGTTCATGCAGGTTGCCATGATTGCGCAAGGGGAGTTTATGGAGCTCCTTCGCGCCAAATCTGACGATAAGAAGGTGATTTTCCGTAAGCTTTTTAATACAGAGCTGTATCAGAATATTGCAGATGAGCTGATGAACCGCAAACGATCATTAGAAAAAGACATTGCCCAAATTAAGACTGCCTGTCAGACTGAGACTGCTCATGTGGTAATTTTCCAGGAATATGAGAAATGGGAAGAAATGGAAGCACTGAAAAAGCAGATTCAGAATGGTGAGATTGTAGTGATGGACCAGTTTCTCATTCAGTTGACAGAGCTATGCAGTACATTGAGGGCTCGTATACAAGAGGCACAGAAAGATCTGGATACTCTTTCTAAGCTTCGGGATGAAAAGAGGGATGCGTATACCAGTGCCAGTCAGCTGCAGGGTTTATATAATCAGCTTGAAGCGGCACTTTTTGAGTTAAAAGCATGCGAAGACGTAGAAGCACAGATAAAGGAGAAGATGCTTCTTTCTGAGCATATACGAACTGCATATGAGATTCAAGCAGAGTACCTGCGTTGTCAGGACGCCTTTGGAAATCTGCGAAATCATGAAAATGCCTTGAAAGAGCAGCAGGAACGCAGCCCACAACTGGAAAACCAGGCGAAGCTTACAGCAGAAGAAGCATCTAAAGTGCAGGAACTTGCTGAAGGAGAGAAAGAAGTTTATACCACCATATATGAGCGGGTAAATAAGGAAATGAAGCTTCGCAAGCGGATTAGCAAAGCGCAGGCTACAGCCAGAGAGAGCCAGGAAGCGCTTCAGGCAGCGGAAACAGCTGCGCAGAAAGCACGTGAAGATTTGGACAGCCTGGAGAAAAAGGAAGAAGAGTGGCGTACCCAGGCAGAGACACTTGCAGATACTGGAGAGAAAATAGCCCTTTGGAAAGGGCAGAACCAGGAGCTTGAAGCTTTCTTTGCAGATCTGGAAGAGGCAGAAGAGCAGCTTCAAATGACCGAAAAGCAGAAGAAAAAATCTGAAAAAGCGAAGAAATCCTATATTAAAATCCGTGCGCTTTATGAAAACCAGAACCAAGAATATGAATCCATGAGACGAATTTTTCTGGATGAGCAGGCGGGCTTCCTTGCCAGAGAACTTCAGCCAGGCAAACCATGTCCGGTATGCGGAGCTTTGGAGCATCCCCATCCCTGTGCCACATCGGAATCCCATGCCGACCTTACCAGAGAGCAGTTAGATCTGGCAGAGAAGGAAGCCTCCCGGCTGCGTAGCCAGCAGGAACAGCTTGCAGGAGAAGCCCGTGCGGCAGCAGACCTTGCCATAGAGAAAGAAAAGGGATACCAGGATAAACTGGAGAAGCTGTGCGGAGGAATGCAGGAGCTTTTCAAAGATGCTGCTGAAGAAAATGCGCAGAATGCCGCTGGAATTTCCGGGATAATAGACCGGTCTCCTTTGGAGTTCATAAAACAGCAGTTGGAAACCAGAAAGCTTGCATTGCAAAAACAGTATACACAGCTTCAAAAAGACCAGAACACTTTGCTGAAGCTCCAGAATCAGCTTAGCCACGTAGAAGAAACGAAAAAACAGGGAAAACTCACCGTTGAGGAAACCAGCCAGAAGCTGACAGAAGCAATCGCCGCTGCAAAAAGCAGTCAGGATGTGCTGGAACAGCTTAGCAGTTCTCTGGAATATCCGTCGGAAGAAGCCGCTATGCAGGAATTTGATAAATCCAAGGCGAAATGGAAAAAAGCTGCCAGGGATGCAGAAGATGCACAGAAGAAATCATCTACAGCTTCCGAAGCCTTTGTGAACTGCATCAGCCTGATTCAGCGTTACATGGATGAACTGCCTGGATTACAGAAAGCTTTGCAGGAGAGACAGGCTTCTTATACAGAATTGCTGCATGCCAAAGATATGACAGAGAGTGAATGGAAGCCTTTAACAGAGGAATATTCCCGCCAGATGGCAGACCAACTGCAGAAAGAAACCGACACCTGGAAACAGAAAAAAATTGCGGCGCAGACAGTGAAAGATTCTACCAGCAAGGCAATTGACGGAAGAACGAAACCAGATCTGGAGCTTGCGAAGGCTCAGATGGAGGAAGCGGAAGTAAAACGCAGATTGGCACAGGAAAAACTGGATTCATATAAAGAACAATATAAAGCAGATCAGGATGCCTGCAGTATTCTTACTCCGCAGATGGAGAAGCGAGGCAAGATTATTGAGAAGCATGCCAAGCTGGAAACTTTGTATAAATTGCTGTCTGGAAATATGTCCGGTAACAGAATGGATCTGGAAACCTTTGTGCAGAGATATTATCTGGAGAAAATATTATATGCAGCTAATCGCCGCTTTTCAGATATGTCTGCGGGACAGTTTGAGCTTCGAATGGTAGATGCAGCCAATGCCGGCAAGGGTAAAAACCGTGGTCTGGATCTTATGGTATATTCCAATGTAACCGGAAAGGAGCGGGAGGTCCGCACTCTTTCCGGCGGAGAGTCCTTTATGGCTGCATTGTCCCTTGCTCTTGGAATGGCAGACCAGATTCAGGAAAGCTCTGCATCTATTAATTTAGATGTAATGTTTGTAGATGAGGGCTTTGGCTCATTAGATGAGCATTCCAGAGAGCAGGCCGTAAAGGTTCTTCAGGAACTTGCTGGTGGCAGCAAACTGATCGGTATTATTTCCCATGTAACGGAATTGAAACAGGAAATTGAAGACCAGCTAATCGTTACGAAGGACGAGAAGGGAAGTCATGTAAGGTGGCAGATTAGTTAGAGAACTGCTGGAAAATCAGGGAATGATTTTTCAAAAATTTTCTAAATGCCCTGAATAAATTTGTTGAATTCTTCTGGATTGTCATAGTCTGTAATTATGCAATCCACAATACGGCGGATTTCATCCTGATGTTCCTCGTGCTCATCATAAACAGCAGCCACATAGAAACCATCATTTTTGGCTGTTGTTAGTGCATGGAGGGAATCTTCAAAAACAATAGTATTGCTTCTGTCAGTATCAAGAAATTTCATAGCTTCCCGATAGATAGCTGGTTCGTCCTTACCTGCTCCTACGGAAGTACAGGTAAATATTTCACTGAAACAATGAAGCACCCCGCAGCGAGTCAGAACGGTCTCTACCAGAGATCGTTCTGCGGCGGTTGCAATGCACATTTTAACACCTGCCTGCTGAAGCTGCGTGAGGAATTTGGCTGCGTGAGGCTTTAGTTGAGCCTCATAGCGGTAGAAGTCATCTACAATTGCGACAGCACCCTTGATCAGATCGTCAGGAGTCTGCTTTACGCCATAATAATCAATAAAGTAATCAGCTGCCTGCTGAAGACTCATAGTAGCAATTATCTCATTAAGATCAGGCTCCGGCTCGATTCCCTGGCTTCGCAGGTAAATTTCGCCTACATGATCCCAGGCGGACATGGAATCCAGAAGAGTTCCGTCCAGATCCCAGATTGCACCCTTTAACATAAATATCCTCCTAGTGATTTGCTCCGCAGCTCTGAACCATATTCTGGGTAAGCTCTTTGAGCTCCTTTGTGGCTTCTGTAATATTTTTTGCTGCGAAGATAGCGCTGACCACTGCAATTCCACAGATTCCGGTACCCTGAAGCTCCATAACATTTTCACGGGAAATTCCGCCAATAGCAATAACTGGGATGTTTACTGCTTCGCAAATCTGTTTCACAGTTTCATGGCTGATGCTGTTAGCATCTTTTTTGGTTCCGGTATGAAATACAGCACCGACACCCAGGTAATCAGCACCATTTTTTTCGGCAAGCACTGCTTGTTCTACTGTCTGGGCAGAAACACCGATGATTTTATCCGGTCCAAGAATCGCCCGCACATTGGATGCTTCCATATCATGCTGTCCTACATGTACGCCGTCAGCGTCAATTTTTTTTGCAATCTCTACGTTGTCATTAATTACAAATGGCACATGATAACGTGCACATAGTTCTTTAATTTCCACAGCCTCCTTCAGAAAGCTGTCAGCATCCAGATCTTTTTCACGGAGCTGGATAAATGTGGCACCGCCTTTCAGGGCATCCTCTACCTGCTCGTATAAAGTTCTGCCATTTAACCAGCTGCGGTCTGTAACGCCATAAAGTAAAAGATCGTTTTTATCACAGTTCATATCAAAATCTCCTAACTTCATAATAATTATGGTAAAAAAACATAAACCAGTTCTGTTTACTATAAGGCAGTATACCACAAAACTATTCCCATGAAAAAGCCTTAGTTGACCGTGCGCGGAAATTTTTTTACACCATGTGGGTAAGCTGCCAGGAAAGCAAGAAGTACCCTAATAGCTCTACACAGGTTTTATGCTGTGTTTTACTATTAGGGTACAGTTAATTATTTTTATTCAATATATGAGGCTTTTAAATTATTCTTGCTCCTGTGTTGGGAACTGGAAGTACTGCTGTGTAAATTCTCCCATCAGTTCTTCTAATGGTGCTAATGGTTCGGAATGTACGGTTATACCTGCTCCGAAATCGATATAACCCATGTTTTCATCTGCTTCCGGCCACTGAGCTAAGCCTTCTCCGTTTGGATCACCGTTGGTAATGAAATTCACCCAGTACTGATTCATTTTTTCTGCCAGTTCATAGTCCCAATCTCTCCAGTTTCTGGAGGCAGGTACACCATCCCGCATGGAGTTAAATGCATAGAACTGTTCGCTGGAATGCCATGCCCACTGCTCGGCGGCAGAACGGTCTGTTCCTATCTCTGTAATGCTTTCCGGAGTTATCTGGCTGAACAGATAAGTATAATTCTTTGCCTTTCCATCAGTTCTCTCAGCCATAAGCTTGCCATAAAGACGATTTACCATAAGATTGCGGCTATCCTGAGTTCCGAAGCCTAATGTTCCAAGCTGACGGCTGGTAACCATAGCAGTTTTATCTGTGATTTTCAAAAGATTTTCAAAATCATATTTGTCATACAGATCACCTAACTGTTCTTTGTATTCAGCATAAAAATCATCAGCAGTTGCTGTTGCCAGGTATTTTGCTTCTCCCATATTTGTTCCTGAAAGAATAGATACATCATCAAATACACCTTCATTGATGGCTTCCTGGATACTTGGATATGCTATATAAAGATCATCCTGGTTCATGCTGCCCGGATAATGCTCACTTGCAGATTTCAGCAGTTCTTCTCCGTCCATAGCTCTTAATTCTTCCATGGAAATATCAGCAGACAGACCTAAATCCTCCAGATATGCAGTTCCGTTCTTTTCTGCATCTTCCTGGCTCTGGAATGCTCCGACATACTTCAGTCCGCTCTCCAGAATCAGTTTATCTACATCAACATCCATTTGCGGTGAGGCTATCATGGACATTGCTTTCATTGTGCCGCCTGACTGACCTCCAACAGTGATGTTTTCAGGATCTCCTCCGAAATTTGCAATATTTTCCTTGATCCATTCCAGTGCTTTGATCTGATCCATCAATCCGTAGTTTCCGCTCTGTCCCTGCTCTTCAGAAAGCTGAGGCAGAGATAAATAACCGAATACTCCAAGTCTCTGCTCTACAGAAACTGCAATTACATCATTTTCTGCAAAAGCATCCAGGTTTCCCTCAGCACTGTAGGTATGTCCGACTGTCAGTCCGCCTCCATGGAACCACACATAGACTGGTTTTTTCTCATCACCTGTCAGGTTCTCCTCTGTGGTAGAAATATTCAGGTACAGACAATCCTCACTCATTTCCGGCGCTGTATTATTGTGGAAATCTGTTCCGCTGGGTTCTACAAAGCCGAGCTCCTGCATGGGCATTTCCCTATTGGTATCGCACACAAGAATATCATCCCATTTCTCGTGATCCACAGGTGCCTTCCATCTAAGGTCTCCTACAGGCGGGGCTGCATATGGCACGCCTTTGAACTGTACCACATTCTCATACCCTTCATCCGTACTGTTGATTCCTTGAACCTTTCCGTAACTGGTATCTACAACATTATCGAGATTCTCTGAAGCTGATACAGTCATTCCTGATAACATCATCATGGCCGCTGATGCCATTAAAACTACCATTCTTTTTTTCATTTACATTTCCTCCTCGTATTCTTTGTTACTTACATTGCTTTTTTTCTTTTATATTGCCGATGATTTATTATGGCATTTTTTTAATTCTCTCACTATAAGTATTTTTCTTTCTTCCTATAACTTTTTTGATTTCTAAGGAGATAAGAAAAATCAAAAAGTACCCTAATAGCTCCACACAGCTTGTGTTCTGTGGTTTACTATTAGGGTACAGTTGCCTATTGGGGAATTATGGCAGCTATGCAGCGTAAATACTTTTTAATTCAGCGTGTTTTTCTATTATTCTGATAATGGAACCTGGAAATACTGCTGTGCAAATTCTTCCATCAGTTCTTCTAATGGTGCTAATGGTTCGGAATGTACGGTTATACCTGCTCCGAAGTCGATATAGCCCATGTTTTCATCTGCTTCTGGCCACTGAGCTAAGCCTTCTCCATTTGGATCACCATTGGTAATGAAATTCACCCAGTACTGATTCATCTTCTCTGCCAGTTCATAGTCCCAGTCTCTCCAGTCTCTGGAAGCAGGTACACCATCCCGCATAGAATTAAAGACATAAAACTGTTCGCTGGAATGCCATGCCCACTGCTCGGCGGCAGAGCGGTCTGTTCCTATCTCTGTAATGCGTTCCGGAGTTACCTGGCTGAACAGATAAGTATAATTCTTCGCTTTTCCATCGGTTCTTTCAGTCATCAGTTTGCCATAAAGACGATTCATCATGATATTAGCGCCGCTCCAGCTTCCGAAGCCTAATGTTCCAAGCTGTCGGCTGGTAATCATAGCAGTATTGTCTGTAACCTTCAAAAGATTCTCGAAATCATATTTGTCATACAGATCGCCTAATTTTTCTTTGTATGCAGCATAAAATTCATCAGCAGTTGGTGTCTGTAAGTACTGTCCTTCTCCCATATTTGCACCGGAAAGAATCGACACATCATCAAACACACCTTCATTAACAGCTTCCTGGATGCTTGGATATGCTACATAAAGACCGTCCTGATTCATACGGCCGGGATAATGTTCACTTGCGGATTTCAGCAGTTCTTCTCCGTCCATAGCTCTTAATTCTTCCATGGAAATATCAGCAGACAGGCCTAAATCCTCCAGATATGCAGTTCCGTTCTTTTCTGCATCTTCCTGGCTCTGGAATGTTCCAGGATAATTCAGTCCGCTCTCAAGAACCAGCTTATCTACCTCAACATCCATTTTTGGTGAAGCTATCATAGATGTTGCTTTTGATGTGCCGCCTGACTGACCTCCAACGGTGATGTTCTCAGGATCGCCTCCGAAATTCGCAATATTTTCCTTGATCCATTCCAGTGCTTTGATCTGATCCATCAATCCGTAGTTTCCGCTCTGTCCCTGCTCTTCAGAAAGCTGAGGCAGAGATAAATAACCGAATACGCCAAGTCTTTGCTCTACAGAAACCGCAATTACACCATTTTCTGCGAAAGCATCCAGATTTCCCTCAGCACTGTAGGTATGTCCGACTGTCAGTCCGCCGCCATGGAACCATACATAGACTGGTTTTTTCTCGTCACCTGCCAGGTTCTCCTCTGTGGTGGAAATATTCAAGTACAGACAGTCTTCGCTCATTTCCGGTGCTGTGTTATTGTGAAAATCTGTTCCACTTGGTTCTACAAAGCCGAGCTCCTGCATGGGCATTTCCCTATTGGTATCACATACAAGAATATCATCCCATTTCTCGTGATCCACAGGTGCCTTCCATCTAAGGTCTCCTACAGGCGGGGCTGCATATGGCACTCCCTTGAACTGTACCACATTCTCATACCCTTCGTCCGTACTGTTGATTCCCTGAACCTTTCCGTAACTGGTATCTACAACATTATCCAGATTCTCTGAAGCTGATACAGTCATTCCTGGTAACATCATCATGGCCGCTGATGCCATTAAAACTACCATTCTTTTTTTCATTTGCGTTTTCTCCTTTCGTATTCCTGGCTGAATTTCCGTGGTATTTAAAAGGTTTCTGGTATGATTCCCTATCTGCGTATACTGCCTTCTTCCTCCTCTCACGCTGCTGATAATTTATTATGACATTTATTTTATCTTCTCACCATAATTCTTTTTCTTTCTTCCTATAATTTTCTTGCTTTCTTTTGCAGGGAAAGAAGATAGAAAAAAATAATTTGATAAAATTTACGATGCATAATAAATGGAAATATAGATGCTAATGTGATATGATTTAAAGTAATAAAGAACGAAAAAACTGAATTTTTATGCGGGAGGAGCAAGTATGAAGAAGTATATTTTACCAGCTGTTTTGCTGGCAGCAGGCTTTTCGCTTTCCACTATCGGCTTTCAGAAGCAGGAAATAAAGGCAGCAGAAGAAATCGGAACAGAAGTTGAAGAAACATCAACAGAACAAGTAAAAATCAGTCCGACAGAAGGCGAATCAGATGGCATGGCACTATATTCTTCCTGTCCGTTTATTTACGAAGAAACAGAATGGGAGCTTCAGACCTTTGTGCAGGAAGATATGCTTATAGATGGAGAACTGGCAATGGATGACAGAGGGCATTTCCTGATACAGGTTAGTTCTGGTGAAGATTCCTATGTAATGTTTGATGATATAGTTCAGCTGGGAATGCCGGAGGCAGATGCCTGGATAGATGACCAGGAGAAGCTGCATATCGTAGTTCGGGATGTGCGGACTGCCAGATACAGAGTAACCGATTTTACTTACGATTCAGAGAAAAAAGAATTTGTTGGAAATGATGTGCTCAATGGAGATGGAATCAATTATTTGGGAACAACAGGTAAATAGCTTTTGTACAGCATCGATTTTCTCAAAATAATTTAAGAAAGGCAGAATCACCATGGATCAATTTGAAAAACAAAAGATAGAACGCCAGGCACTTAATGGCAAAATGACAATGATGTTTGGAGGGATTTTCCTGATGTTTTCAGCAATCACCTCTACACTGATGTATGGAATCAATTTTTTTATGACAGCACAACAGGCTGACAAGGGTGTGGCAGAATATGTAGAGCTTCTTAAAAAAGCCGACGTAGGAAGCAACTTCCTGAGAGTAGCAGGAGTTTGCTTCCTGCTGGTTGGAATTTATGAGACTATTGCAGGCTTTATAACTGCAAAGAACAGCAACCGCATTGATAAAAGCTTGTTTACCATGAAAATTATTATTTCTCTTTTAATAGTAGAAATTATGATGCAGGTGTATCTGTTTTTTACAGGTCTTATGAATTTGGGCTTTTTATTTACGGCGATTTTGCTGCCATTGTTTATGCTTTGGGGCGTTACCAGATTGCGGAAGGTGGCAAAGGCGGATCCGGAGCGTGTTTATGCGGCGAAGCCTGTGACCAGAGATAAATCCAGACAGCAGAGCGCGGCTCCAAAGAAGAGTATTCGGGAAAGAGCGGCTATGCAGGCAAGAGAGGATGACGGTGAACCAAAGCAATAATACTACAGAGAAGGTGAATCGCAGATTATGGACATGAAGGAAGTTATCGCAAGTGCAGCGAGAAAGCTGATTCTGGAAAAGAAGGTTAAGAAGCTGACGGTGAAGGATATTGTGGAAGAGTGCCAGATTACCAGACAGGCGTTCTATTATCACTTTGAGGGAATTCCGGATCTGATTCAGTGGAGCATAGGGAAAGGCGTAGACAGGCTTCTTGAAGAAACCCGTCAGCAAGATGGACCGGAAGCTGCGCTGAAATATTTGTTTGTATTTGCTATTAACACCATGCCAGATGTGCGAAGAGGCGTGGAGAGTAACTATGGAAAGGAAGTGGAGCAGACGCTGAGACGAGGCGCATATGAGCTGTTTGAGAAGATCGTGGAAGAAGAAAATCTCTATCAGAATTATGGACGTCAGGAGTTAAAGCTGCTTCTCCGTTATCATAGCAGTGCAATCCTGGGGCTTCTCCAGGACTGGACACCAGAGGACACAAAGAATCTGGATGGGATTGTGCATGAAGTTTATCAGATCATGGTGGGGGGAATTACAGCCGGTACAGCGAATATTAAGTAAAAGGCTGCAAAAAAATATTTGTAGACATATTCTGGCCTATTTACATGACATATTCAGAAATTCTTCCATCGCTTTAGTGAAATATCGTCCTTTTTTCCAGTAAAAACAAATCCTTCTGCTGTTATGCTGTGCCGGGAGCTTGTAATAAACTACATTATGATTATGTGGGATTCGGGACAGCATAATATCACCAATAAAGGAAATTCCCATTCCGGACTGACAGATGTTATAAGCAGTCATCTGCTGGTCCATATTTAAAACAACATCTGGTTCAAAATCATTAGCCTGGCAGATCTGCCGGGCTCTTTTTCCCGTATCATTCTCATTTTTCATCATAATAAAAGGAAGTCCCTTGAAGCTTTTCAGTGGAACTATTGGAAAAGAAGGATTCAGGAAGCTGCCATTCTGTATTTGCAAGTCTGTTATCTGGTAATCCTTCAGAGAGGAATTTATAGGAAAATGGCTGGGGACTGCCAGAATCAGATGCTCTTCATGAAAAATGCGGCTGTCAAAAATATCCGGATTCAGGGCAGTGTTGTCAAGAAT
Source organism: Blautia segnis (assembly GCF_014287535.1). Lineage (NCBI taxonomy): Bacteria > Bacillati > Bacillota > Clostridia > Lachnospirales > Lachnospiraceae > Blautia > Blautia segnis. The sequence goes on from NZ_JACOOT010000007.1 coordinate 23,195, forward strand.
CAGGTCTACAGAACCCTTTTGCAGAAGCTCAGCCAGCTGAGCCGTACTCTCTTCAATCAAATTTATCTTTATATGGGGATAACACGTTACAAAGGCAGAAATCAAAGGGGGCAAAATCCAGGAGGAAAAGAGATTGCTTCCGCCAAGAGTAAGATTTCCGGTGGACAGCTTATCCCAGTCATGTATAAAGGCGGAAAAGCTTCTGTGAATGCCCAGGATTTCTTCCACGCAGCGGATGTATTCTTTTCCGCATTCGGTTAATCCAAGGGGTTTGGTACTGCGGTCAAAAATGGGATAGCCGATACGGTTTTCTACTCGTTTTACATTTGCGCTTAAAGATGGCTGGGAAATAAAAAGATTAGCAGCAGCTTTGGAAAAGCTTTTTTCTTTATAGACCTCATAAACATATTCCATACCCTGAAACATAAATACTCCTTTCTGAACTTCAGACCTTTTCCTCTGGTATCGTTATTATAACTGTCTCTTATACACATCTGACGCTGCCGACGAATAGAGAGGGGGGGGGGGGGGGGGGGGGGGGGGGGGGGGGGGGGGGGGGGGGGGGGGGGGGGGGGG
>NZ_JACOOT010000001.1:0-17974 GCF_014287535.1 Blautia segnis
CAGGGAAGCAGACAAACAGGATTCCGTTCTCGTCCTCCTGCCCTTTGGATAGCATAGCGTCCAGCATCCGGCAGTACATGACCTTTGCGGTGCTGCTGACTGGAAATCCTGTCAACGCTCTGGGAAAAGGCATACAGGGCGGCAATGGTGTGTCTATCGTCATAAATTCAAAATTCATTCGGTGTGTTCCTCCTTTTTCTTTGCTCGTTTGGATAAATAACGGGGGCAGTCAATCACAACCGCCCGGAAGCTCTGCTTGCACCCATGCTGGCATTTCCGGCATAATTCGTTGTAAGTGACACGCCCCCGGTCATTGAGGTAAAAGGAAAGCTCCTGTTTCCTCTTTTTGCTCATTCTCGGCATATTGCGCTTCCTCCCGTTTTCGTGTATGGTTTCGGGGCGATTTTTGGAAAAATTACAGCCATAGAACCGCCTAAAATCTCCCGAAGTATCAGCGATAGGGTAGACTGTCCCCCTATCAGATTGTCGTGTTTCGGTATCATTTCGGTGTCAGTTCGCCAGCTCTCCCCGGTGTCGTTCCTCCCCTGAATCTCACAGCGGCGTATCGCTCCCTTTGGTACGCTCGTTTTGATCAGGGTTCCTCCATATCCCTGCCAAAAGTCATGGCACTACATCGCCGGGAAAGCATATCCCACACAGGCTGGTCATTCGATTGGAATAATCCATCGATGAACTACCTGTATCATAGAACATTTTTGTGCCCTGTGCCGTATGTCCACAAAGTAGGAATTAGGGGTAAAAATCAGAAATTTCCACGATTGCGGAATTGATATGGTATAATCAATTCAACGGTTATAAATGTCGTCAGAAAGGGGGAACTGCTTCAATGAACGGAGCTACTACAATACAGGAACGGCTAAAAGATTTACGATTAAACAAAGGATTAAAACTGGAAGAACTGGCTGAGCAAACGGGTATTTCAAAATCGGCTCTTGGCAGTTATGAAAAAGATGACTATAAGGAAATCAATCATGGCAACCTTATCCTGCTGGCAGATTTTTATGGGGTCTCCCTCGATTATCTCTTTTGCCGGGCAGAGAACCGGGCGGAGATCAACACGCCATTAAGGGAGCTGCATTTGAGTGATGAGATGGTAGCACTTCTGAAAAGCGGTCGGATTAACAACCGTCTGCTGTGCGAACTTGCCACACATAAGGACTTTATCAAGTTTCTTGCGGACATTGAGATTTATGTGGATGGGATTGCCACCATGCAGATTCAAAACCTCAACGCCCTTGTCGATACCGTCCGGCATGAAATCGTTGAACGGTATCGCCCCGGCGAAGACGACCCCCATTTGAAAGTGTTGCAAGCCGCCCATATCAGTGATGATGAATATTTCAGCCACATGGTTCTGGATGACCTCAGCCTCATTATCCGGGATATTCGAGAAGCCCACAAAAAGGACAGTGAAAGTGCACCCCAGACCACCGTTGTCGATGAACTGAAAGAAAATCTGGAAGCGGTCGAAAATTTCAAGGGCAGCCGGGATGAAAAGCTCGTTGTACTTTACTGCAAGCAGCTTGGTATCAACTATAAAAATCTGTCAGATGAAGAATTTCGCTGGCTCATTCGGATTCTCAAAAAATCAAAGAAAATGGGAACGCCTATCAGCCAGAGGAAAAAACGATAAAGAAAAACCGCTGTTGCATGGTTTGTTGGCTTCCATGTAGCAGCGGTTTGTGCTGTGGTTATTCAGTTAAAATTTAGGGCGATAAACTAAGGATACAACTAAAATACGCCCTATAATTGAATTGCCGATTTCTCTGAATCATTTATATATACTGCAATCGAATCTGTTTCTTTCATATACGGCTTATCCCATAAGAGATGGCTTTTGTGATGATAAATCTTCCCTCCGTATGTATAGCTGTAAAGAACTCTGTACGGGGACTTTTTCCCATATTGTAGAAACTTCTGCATATATACTTTTTCTACAATCCCATTAACTTTAATTCCGTTAGAAATCAACTCGTAATAGGATTTCTTCTTTGCAGAAGCAAGAGCTGTAAAAATTGCTTGTGCAATTAAAAAAGCGACACCAAGTACAGAAAAAACAATCCCAATGTTCCTTTGACTTTGGACTATTGACGTTGATGTAGGCTGTAATATTCCAATAAAACTAAGCAAACCAAAAACGATAAAAGCACAGCCTAAGCACATAGAAATAAGAGCATATAACTGTTCTGCATATTTGATTCTATTCATAGTATTCTCTCCTTTACAACTTCAACATTGTTGTTCCAATGCTTTTTTTAAGTCCAGAACAAATTGAGTTTGCTGCTTCTTCAAATAGAGTTTTACAAAAGGTTTCATAAACCACTTTTTAGGTGTCACATTTTCTGTAAAATCAATTTGTGTTTCATTTCCCTTAGCTGTAAAAATACCAATCCAATGCCCGGTCATATTGCTATTTTTCATGTCAAATTCCCAACGTTTATATGGCTCAACAGCAGTAATAGAAAATATAGTTGCATATCCGTCTTTCGTGTACTCAATAAACTGCTTATCATTTATGATTTCTGTTTTGCTTAAATCGCTTCGCCACTCACTATATTTATCAACAGCAAAAACAATATCCCAAACTTTATGAATATCATCATTGATAATCGTATTTATATTTGAGATTGCCATTTTCATGCCCCCTTCAAACTCTATTTTGTCATAATCATTCTACCATACCATTATGAATAAATCATCTCATGCAATACAATTTCTTCTGCCCGGTTGTGAATGTTATTGCAACGCTGCACCCATTCCATTTGAGAAGTACGCTTCAATTCCTCGGTTACGCCCTCGGCAGTTTTCATCTGCTCTATGATGGTGTCTAACCGTTCCTGTGCCTGTTCATTCAGGTCTGCAAGGTATGTCCATAACTCCCCGGTCAGGGTCAATGTGTTCAATCTGGCTGGGTGGACTTCTCTTAAATATTCCCGGTGCATCCGTCCGTACTTTCCGATAGGGCGGTGTTCCTCCGGCAGCTTCAAATCCGGGATATAGTAATCTCCGACAAGGATATAATCAATTCCGTTTTCCGTTATTCTTGGTTTCAATTCGTTCATGTTCCTTACCTCCTGTGGAAGCAAGCTCGTCTGGTACTAACTCAATCACATCGGTAATCTCACAATTCAGCGTTTCGCAGATACGGGCTAATGTGTCCATGCTGATGTGCTTTCCCTCTTTGCTCATGTTGGCAATCATATTCGTTGTCATACCAGCGGCAAGCCTTAAATCTTCTTTTCTCATATCACGCTCTAACAGTGTGTGCCAGAGTGGTTTATAGCTGATGTGCATATTGCTTTCCTGCCTTTCTATCCATACCGCCGGGGCGGCTGCCCCGGCAGGAACTTTTCTCTTATTATAACATCAATCTTGTGTAATCACAATTTATTCTTGTAACCTGCCGCTGATACCGTCTGGATTGTGCTTTTCCTTTCTTTTTGCTCCCTTTAATTAGCCATGAACTGTTTCATGCCCTGACTCTTGGAGGCAGGGTTGTCGGCGCCGTAACCTTCCAGCAGGTTTACGATACCCCATGCGCCGAGGCCGCAGCCGATAGCCATAACCAGAACCTTCAGAGTGTCAACAGCAGAAGCAAAAAATTCCATATACATTTCCTCCATTTGATAAAAGATTGAATTGTGGGTAACAAAAAACCGCCCTTTCAGGCGGCGGCGAACCTCGGGCCAAGTTGGCCCGAAGTCCATCTATCAGTTAAACGAAATCGTCTGCGCTGTCCAAATCATCATAATTGAGAATGTTAGCGTCCTCGTCGGAGGCGTCCACCTCGTACACCGTGTATTCTTCCTCGGGCTTTAGTCTCAATCGCCGGGAGGTCAGGCGTTCCAGATGGAAGGCGTTCCGTTTACTGTCATGTTCCGCTGTATAGCGGTAGTTGGGGTGCTGCTTCAAATCATACTTGGGCGAAAAGAACGGGGGCAGGCCCCGAAGCTGTAACAGGCACTTGTTTCCGGGCATGGTGGTGATCTCGCTGGTGGTCAAAAGCTCCCGACCCAAACGCTGGGTGTTGAGCCCGTAGCTTTCCGACTGGCCCCGTGTGCGGCTGTCCGTCTGCATGGAGATGGTAGCCTTGCCCAGCCAGTTTTCCGATATGTCCTTTAGGGTGGACGCTTCACGGCCTCCCAGAAACACAATGCTGTCCATGTTGCCCATGATGGTTTCGGCGTTGTCTTTATACAGGGCCTTGCATTGGCTCATGGCCTGATAAAAGAGGGTCAGGCTGACCTCTCGTGACCGAATGACGGCCACGATTTTTTCCAGCCCCGGCACCTGTCCGGTGTTGGCCGCCTCGTCCCACAGCACCCGTACATGATGGGGCAGGCGGCCTCCGTATTTGTTGTCGGCCCGCTCACACAGAAGATTGAACATCTGCGAAAAGGCAAGAGCTACGATGAAGTTATAGGTACTGTCTGTGTCGCTTATCAGGAAGAACAGGGCCGTTTTCTCGTCCCCGAGCTTGTCAAGCTCCAACTCGTCATAGCTCATAATCTCCCGAAGCTCCGCTATGTCAAAGGGGGCCAGCCGGGCTCCACAGCTAATCAAAATACTTTTCGCTGTCTTGCCAGTAACAAAATGTCAATAGTTTTTTAATCACTTTTTTCAAAAAGGCAAAAAAATAGAACGTATAGATTATTTCCATACGCTCTATCTCACATTTCATATTAAATTTTGAATGCTACAAGCTGTAATTCTCTTCCTTTTTTATTCCCAATTGTTTTCTTGTAATACTAAATGAAGTAAGTGAGAATAATTAGCCATTGTATCTTTTGCACGGTTTCCATATTCGTTTTCTATAAAAGACAAATCATCCTTATCGGAATGCATAATCAATCCATGATTTTCTGTTTCTACTGGTAAACCATTGAGCCAATTATTTGCTTCAAAATAAATATAAGGAATTCCTATATCACTAAATGGAGCATGGTCACTTCTCTTTTGCCCTGTTGGATATGGATAATCAACATTTCCTTTTGGTGTTAATTGCATTGGTAAATTTGCCTTTTTTGCAATTTCAAATGCCTTATTTACAGCTTCTACATCTTTAACAACACCTTTATCATTTATGCGTCCTCCATACAAATAAAGATTATCTCCTGCAAGAATACTATCTATATTTATCATTAGCACAATATTGTCTTTTTCTTTCTTTGTAAGAGAATTAACATATTCTTTTGAACCATGCATTCCTGTCTCTTCTGCACCAAAAAATACATATTTAATCGTATATGGTGTTTCGACATCTATCATTCGCAATGCACTTTCTAATGCAACAGCTACACCTGAGCCGTTATCATCTACGCCATGTGTTCCTGCACTATCATAATGAGCTCCAACAATAATAGTTTTTTTCGATTGCCCTTCTTTGATTACTTCAATATTTTGACTTGATTGGCTATCTTCACCACCATCAAAAATATTTTCTCCAGATGTGTCCATCATAGGAACACCTTCCTCAATATCAAAAGAATTTAATTTTATATCCTTTTCTGAATATCCACCATTTAACAAAATAGCAGATATAAACGAAGCCATTTCCTTTTCCTTTTCTGTACCCGCAATTCGTCCTGGCAAGTTCTCTTGAATATATTTTAAAAATGCGTATGATTGTATTCCATAGTTTTCTTGCTTGAAACTCTCTGATATTTCTTGTGTAAGAGTAAAATCTTTTGCATTTTTCATTATTATTGCTGTATGCTTATCACCACATCCTGATAACAAAGAACATACAATAACGATAGATAAAATAATAATGCATATTTTTTTCTTCATAGTATTTCGATTAAACCTCCTTTATAATTTCAGATTTGTTACTCACATGATATCATATTTTTTCTTCATTTACATCCACCTAATTTTAATAAACTGCCATTCGGCTTGCTTCTGTAACCAGCATCCGGTTAATCTTCTCCTGCATTGTTTCCTTTGCATCTTCATTGAAATGATAACGGACAACATAGACTGTCTGCCCGATTTTCTTTGTAAATGTGTTCCCCTCTGTTTTTGTATTCATCATTTTTTCCATAATCATTTTTTCCTTTCTTTCCTGTGCCCGACAGAGAGAGGATTGTCTTTGTCCCTGCCGGAAGTTTATCTGTACCCTGACAACATAAGTGTCAACATGGGGTTTGAAACTTTTTACTGGTTGTTTTTTTATTTTCCAAAATACTACTGGAAAGTTTTTTGAATGTTCTTGTTGACACCTGTAAAAAAAGCTGAAACGCCAGTAAATATAAGGGTTTTAGGTGTCAACAAATCTGTCAACAAGCGATAAATTTACAGAAGATTTGTAGCCTTCCGATATCAAAATCAGCCTTTCTCTCTGTCGGGCAGGTCAAATGGCAGCTCCAACTGTTCTGCCTTCGTCAGCTTCGTAAATCCGTCTTTGTCCGGTTCGTTGCCACCCTCTTCTGTTCCTTCCCTGACCCAGCTTCTCTGTCTGCCATATCCTTCCTTTGAAAATCTGTGGATTCCATCCCTCTTCCAGCCGGTGATCTGTGTATCCATAATGGAACAGATCTCATTTGTCTCGAATTTTTTCGGCTCCCGTTCAAAATGGTCAAAGGCTTCTTTCCAAATCTGGACGGAGCATACATGAGTTCCCTTGTAGGCATCTAGCCAGCCCTGAATCATTCCTGCCATCGTATCTTCCTGTGTGAACTGTTTCCGGTATTCACTGATCTTCTGTTCCATTTCTTTTGAGAATTTCAACAGACTGCTCTTATTCTCTGTTGACCAGTAGATTTCCATTGCTTCTGCCCATAGCTGGTCAAAATAGGCTCTGGCTTCTTTTTCATCATCAAGGATATGCTTCTCTGCCTTGCTGCTGTCTATGGCAATCGGCAGGAACCGTCTTGCCCCGGTACGGTCAAAGGGAATAAACTGCCTTGTGTTCGTTGACCCGGCAAAGATACACTGACGCTTCCGATCTTCCTCATATTTATCATAGGGATTCCGGTAAGTGTCTTTCTGCCTGGTCAGGAATGATTTGATCTCTTCATTGCTTTTCGCACTGATTGCTGCAATCATCTCTGACATTTCCATGATCCAGTGTCCCCGGAGATGCTCATATATCTTACTGTCGTTCAACTGTTTCAGGTCATCAGAAAACCAGTCATCATTCAGTGCAAGGAAACGGAAGAATGTGGATTTCCCGGCTCCCTGCTGACCTACCAAACAGAGCATTTCATCTGCCTTACAACCCGGACGGTAGATTCTGCTCAACGCTTCCATCAGGAAATGTTTCACAACCTCATAGACAAAATCCGAAGCATCAGCTCCCATATACCGTTGCAGTACATAACGGATTCGCTCCTGTCCGTCCCATTCCAGTTGTTCCAGATACTCACAGATTGGGTGGTATGCCCGGCTGTTGGCTTCTATGCGGAGTGCCTTATCCATACATTTTTCACTTGTGAGCTTGTAATACCGTTCAAAGAAATAATAAAAATAAGTCCTGCCATCATCGTCCAGTTTGCAGATTTCCTCATTCCACCAGAGTTTTTTCACAATATCAATCCTGCCTGTCAGCTTGTTGTACTTCATGCTCTCACGCACAAGCGGATCATTTCTCAGCACGACCATATAATTTCCTACCGTTGCTTTCGCAGTTCCCTTTTGTGTATATTCCAGCATCTGTTTCACTTCATCGACTTTACTTTTATCTGCCATCCGGAGCATTTCTTTCATGGCATCTTTCTGTTCTTTTGTAGCAATCTCCTTTATCTTCTCTTTCGCATTGCTCAATCTTCTCCATCTCCTTCCATTTTTCTTTGACAAGGACTTCCTTATCTGCCCTATCCCCGAAGAGCAAAATATCCAGATAATACTCAACAACCGTCAGTTCACTGAGAGAAATCATAAACTTTTCATTCCATTCTTCTGTCCATGTTTTTGGTGCATACTGCTCTTTCCATTCCAGAAGCAGGCTACGGTAATTCAGATATGCTCTCAGGCATCTTAGATATTTTTTCTGCCAGAGTCCTTCCGGTGTCGGCTTCGGCTTTTTTATTGGAACACGTCTCTTGTTCTGCAGTGATTCCCTGTCCTTGCCGGAATAAAGAATCCTAAAATCATCTGCCAGCTTCATAGCAGCATCTTTCAGTCCAATGCCAAACAGTTGTGCTGTAAAATCAATCGCATCTCCCGTACAGCCACACCCGAAGCAGTAATACCTCCGGTCAACTTTCATACTGGGTGATTTGTCATTATGAAAAATACAACGGATCAGTCCGCTCCTGTTGGGCTTCAATCCATACAATTCAACAGCCTGCCGGACAGTCACGTTCTGTTTTACTTCATCAAATAATCCCAATTCATTTCCTCGCTTTCTTATAACTGCTTCCCAAATCCGGGAATCACTTTTTACTCAAAAACAAAAAGGCACTTTGTCCTGTCCTTACGGAATCAACAAAATGCCCTTATAGTTCCAGATCACTAGAACATGATTTTCCTTTATTCAGTTGTTTTCTCTCTGCCTCTTCTCTTTGAATCTTTGCTACATTCTGTGCAAGTCTTTCCCTGATAGATGGCTTCACTTCTTTTTTGATTTCTTCTACAACAGCTTTTTTCTTCTCTGGCTGTTTTAACTGTTTAGTAATCCGTATGACCACTTTTTCCATTGCAGTTTCTATTTTTCTTATCAGCCCGTCCAGTCTTTTTATTGCATAATCCTTTTCTCTTTTGGAAGCCTTGTGTTTCGGATCCTGAATCCACTTTTTAGAATCTTCTGCCAAACGGATATCATCTCTTCTGGTAGCCAGCATTGCTTCTTTTGCTACTTTCTCCACTGCCTTGTCATAAGCTTCACTGGATACTTCATCAAGCAAGGTTTCCACATCTTCAATACGGACGGTAAGCTGTTTCAGTTCCTCTCTCTGTTCTTCAATTAGATCACCCTGCTTGAATATACGGTCTGAATTATTTGCAAATTCTGTATCCTGCTGTTTTATTTTTTCTTCCTGTGACTGAATAATTTCTTCATTTGCACGCACATACCTTGACTGTTTTGCAAGCTCCAGACGATTCTCGTTCACCTTATCAATCTGCATAAGAATTGTTTCCTGTTGATTCGCAATTTCTTCTTTCTGCTTCATACGGATATAATCTTGTTTTTCCAAATACTTTCTTCCACCATACGATGGTTCTTCATCAAGTTCCAGTCCGTGACGTTTACAGATATCTAAAAACATTGTCCGGCAGGCAGAATCAAAAACAACCTTGCGGTTATTTGTCTTTGATCTCTTCTTTTCTGGATCTGGAAGTTCAAATCCAAGTTCTTCCAATGCTGTTTCCTGTTTCGGCTCAATTTCTCCATATCGGTTTGTAGCATCGAAAACATGACGCTCATGAATATGAGGTGTTGCTTCGTCCATGTGTAGCGACCAATCAATAATATGCACGTTAGAGCCAAACCGCTTATCGAACTCTTTCTTAAACTCGTCAAATACTAAAATCAGGGTTTCCACAGAAGCATGTTCATCTATTGTTCCAAGCTGATAGATACTTTCTTCCGGACAGGTCTTTTTGTTTTTCCAAACATCTTCCACTTCTTTGCATCTGTCTGGGTGTCTGGCTTTCACATGTCTCTCATTTTGCTTCATAACGTAATTTCCATAATGCTCTTCATAGAATGCCAGCTCAATTTGTTCAAAAGAAAAATTATTCTCTTTTCCCTGATCTTCCATTGTGGTATATCCCTGATAGCAATCCCAGTAAATATTTTGCCGGACTCTTTCATTGTCGATATGCTCACTGTGTTCCGGATTAAATCTCCGATCATTATGAAGCGGATTGTAAACTCCATTTTTCCCAGATCTGCCATTATGCCTTGTTCCTTTCATTTCACATTTCTCCTTTCTTTCAAGTTGTTTCCCCGAAGGGATTGCAGCGAAGCTGCTTAAAGGCTCTGTCGCCGTTACAGATAGTACCCAGTACCATATGGCGAAACGCCATATCACTGGGCAATGGCTGCCGCCCTTAACCTGCTAAGGGCTTCGCCCCTTAACCCCAGCAAGGTGCTGCCTCCCTTTGCAATCCAGGCACAAAGGACTTCCAGTCCTCTGTACTCCCGGCAGACAAAACGTAATTCCTGCCGCTGTCCCTTCGGCATGATCTCCGTTCCGTCTGTTTTTCAAAAATCCTCTGCATCGGATTTTGTGGAAATATAATAATAGACAAAATAAAAGGCACTAACTTTTTACGGTTAATGCCATTTCCTTTACTCATTCACATTTTCAAATACTTCCTGTGTATTTGAGAGTCCCATTCCTTTCACTGTTTCAGATAACTGCGATAGCTGTCTATCACAGAATCTGTAACACCGTTTTTGTACACTTTTCGGATATCAACAATTTTTTCATCTTTCAGTGCTTTCAGCCAATCCAACAAATCTTTTCTGCTGTTTACATAATTACAGCATCTTCCGTCTGCATATTCAATCCGGTATCTCATAAGCCCCTCCTACACATACACCAATTCATTTAAAATGATTTCATCTACCCGGCTTCTCACATTGTTTGCCCGGCGAACCCATTCCATTTGATCTCTGCTTTTCAATTCCTCTGTAATACCTTCCTGTTCCATGATCTGATTCATGAGAAAATCTCTGTATTCTACGCACTGCTCATTTAAGTCTGCAAGGTAAGTCCAGAGTTCCCCAGTCAATGTCAGATAGGAATATAAGCCACCTTTGTAGTCTTTCAGATAGTTTCTGTGAAGGCTTCCATAAAAGCCAATATCACGCTTTTCTTCCGACACAGCGATCAGTGGCAGATAGATTTCCCCGACAAGGATATAATCCAGACCATTGCTGTCATCGTGAACGATTCTTTCTAATTTACTCATGCTGATGCAACTCCTTTCTTCGGTTCTGCAGGTGGAAGCAGTGATACCGGAACGAACACACCCTTTGCAATATCTTCCTGACGGATTTCCTCTTTTTTTGCATCCATTTCAGCTTTCTTTTTTGCTTTTGTCCGTTCATAGTATTCTTGCTGCTTGCCACTTGCTTTTCTTTTCAGGTAATTCTGATGAAGCCTGTCTTTTCTGGCTTCCCGCTTCTTCATTTCTTCAATTTCCTCTGACGTCATTTCCACCTCACCGAAATGTGGCGGTAAATATTTTCCAATGAAATTAAAATAGATTTCCACTTCCTGAGTTGTCTCAATGCTTCCTTTTCGGTCACGCTCATGAACCACAATCTTTTCAACAAATTCGTTCAGCATGTAAGTGGTCAATTCATCAAAGTTTTGGTATTTATCAACCAGAGCAATAAACTTCTCCGCTGATCTGCGACCTTCTTCATAACCTGATAATTCAGCTTCCATATCTGCAATTTCTGCCGACAAATCTTTCTGTTCTTTAGAATATTGTCCGTCAAGAATCGCATAACGTTCATCTGGCAGCTTGCCAAGAATATTGTCCTCATAGATTCTGCAGATCAGTTTTTCCAGTTCCTGCACACGCTTTTTTGCTTCTGCTAATCTGCTTTTCAATCTTATGATCTCACTGGACTGCTGTGAAGTCTGTGCTTTTTTTACTGTCTCCAAAAATTCTTCACGATTCAACTGTGAATACTCCGCAACAGCCTTTAAAAGTTCCTTAATCAGCTCCATAACCACATCGGCATTAATTCTGTGCTGTGTCTGGCAGAGTGTTCCAACCGGAACTTTAGAATATGCAGAACAGGTATATTGTGGAACTCGCTTGCCATTATTTACCCGATGAACATACATTTTGGAACCACAGTCTGCACAATACATCAGACCTGTCAGTGGGTGGGCTTCTCCCCATCCATCTGGATACCTTCTCACATTGCTTCGGATTCTCTGCACATTGTCAAAAGTTTCCTGATCTATGATTGCTTCCTGCGTGTTCTCAAACACCGTCCAGTTATCCTCAGATACATAATGGCTTTTCTTATCCTTGAAATGCTTTCTGGTCTTGAAGTTCACTGTATGACCAAGATACTCTCTTTTCTTTAGAATACCGGCAACAGTAGAAGAGCCCCAGCCATAAGGATCTTTGATTTCTTCTACTCTGCCTTTCCATAATCCGGCATCTTTCTTTGCCATATGAACCGCTGGTATCTCAACCTTATCCTCTTTCAGTGCCCTGGCAATCTGATATGGTCCGTATCCATCCATTGTCATGTGAAAGATTCTCCGTACAACTACAGCTGCTTCTTCATCAACGATCCATACATTCGGATCATCCTTGTCTTTCAGATACCCATACGGTGTTGTACTTGCCACATGCTTGCCGGATTTCCCTTTCGCCTTGAAAGTGGATTTTATCTTTTTACTGGTATCCCTTGCATACCATTCATTCATGATATTTCGGAATGGAGTAAAATCATCGTCCTCCCGGAAGCTGTCTACATTCTCGTTGACTGCAATCAGGCGGACATTTTTCTGTCGCAGCAACTCCATATATTGTCCGACTTTCAGATAATCTCTTCCCATTCGGCTCATATCTTTAATCAGGATCGTTCCGACTTTCCCTGACTCAACTTCTTTCATCATGGCAAGAAAGCCTGGACGATCAAATCTTGTACCGGAGATACCATCATCAGTAAAATGAACAAGATTGGTAAATCCATGTTCTTTTGCATATTGTTCCAGCAGTTTCTTCTGATTCGAAATACTGTTGGATTCTCCGTTTAATTCATCATCACGACTAAGACGTTCATACAACGCTGTCATGAATCCTTGTTTCTCTGTCATAGTCAGATGTCCTCCTTCCTTTGTTTATTAAATTCCTGTTCTCATCCCATATCCGTTCCTGTACCGGGTGCTGATGTTTCCGGGACGTATTAACCAGAAAAGACACGCTGAATGCCTATTCAGTTCTGGTATCACTATGGGCAGGCTGTTTCGTTTTCAAAGTTCGTGTAAGAAGTAAAAAAGTTCTTTACACTAAACGAAATGCTCAGAGGTCTTTTTACAGCCCCCTTACTACATTTTTTTGATTTCGTGTCATCTTTTTAAAGTTCCTTACACAATCTCTGTACTGACGAAACAAAATACGGACATGTTTTAAAATTGTTTTTTACAAAATACAATTTTGTTCTTTAAGGTAAAAAAATAAGCCTCAAGAGACTTTTTAATCATTTTGGAGCTCCAACTCTTTAAAATTGATTGATTAAGAAGTCTCTTCAAACTTACTACACCGCTGGCTAATTTGTACTTGGCATATTGGCGCACAGCGAAATGCTGGGGATTGCGCTTGGCGAGGCCGTCAAACATATAGTCCACGGCGTTCTTGAAACTTTCATCATCTTCCCTTACTTCCATGCTGTTTATCATTTCTACCAGCGTGTTCATGTTGCGCTCCTCCTCCGGCCCCTCAAAGACGATATAGGCCACAAGAGCGCAGTACAAAAGCGTTTCCGCTTTCGTCCAGAACTCGTCCCCCTCTTTGCCGTCTCCCTTGGTGTTGGCAATTAAGGCATTGACGAATTTCAGCACATCACTTTCCGTCTTGATATAGGACATGGGGTTATAGTGCATGGACTTGGAAAAATCAATGCTGTTGAATACCTTGACCTTGTAGCCCTTCTTCCGTTGCAGGAAATAGCCGCATTGGGAGAGGGTGCCGCCCTTGGGGTCTACCACCACATAGGACGAATGGGCTTGAAGGAGCTGGGGTGTCAGCCAGAACCTCGTTTTGCCCGAGCCGGACGAACCGATGACACAGGCGTTCAGGTTTCTGGCGTTGGCCGGGATCTTGGGCCGGGTGTTCATCGTGAGAAATTCCGTCCCGGTCAGGATGACATTGTTCTCAAATTTGGGGTCTACAAAGGGCTTTATATCTGCCTCCGTACCCCAGCGGGCAGAACCATATTCCATATCTCGGCGAAATTTCCGGGCCTTCTTGATTTTGGACTGTACCACAAAGTACAGTATCACGGCCCCGGCCACGCCCACGGCGAGGTCAAGGAGCCCCAGCCCCGGCACATAGCTCTGAAACACCGGGCCGATGGTCTTGACCATGCCGAACAGCTTTTCCCCGAGGTTGGCCCCCGCCGCCATGCGGTAGGCGGTGCCGCACTTGGAGAAAAACCAAAAGGCTATGAGATAGGGGAAATATGGGAGTACATATTTCTTGATTTTCTTGCTTACCGTTCCTCCTTCACCGCCTCTCTGGCCCGTTCCTTCTGTTTGGGCCTTTCCGCTATCTGTTCCACGAATTGACGGAGCTGGCCGAGGATAGACGGCTTATCCTGTTTGCGGCCCATGACCTTTTCCGTATATTTGGAGAAGGCCGCCGTAATGGCGTCTGCCTGATCTGCCTTGAAGAACAGCAGATAGTGGCCGGGGCTGGTCTTGTGAAAGGCGTAGTCCACATGGAACTCTTTGGCGATACGGTCAAAGTCCTTGGGGGCTCCCACATATTTCATGGCGCTTTTGCCGCCGTAGTGGTTCATCAGCTTTTTAACGCTTTGCCTGCCGTGGGGCCGCTTGGCCGCCGACTGCTGTTTGGCTATTTCCTCAAAGACCTTTTTGCAGGCCGCCACCAGCGCCCGACCCGAGAGCTTGGCCGCTTTTATGGAGATAGCGATTGTCCGTTCTTCTACATATTCCTGCATACTGCCTCCTTTCCTCCGGGTGGGTCAGGAAAACCGGGAGGCCCCCGGAGAGCCGCCCGGACGATAAGACCTCGGGCCAAGTTGGCCCGAGGTCTACCGTTCCTCATGGGAAGGCCCCGCCTTGTCCTTATGGGGGACAGGCGGAGCCTCCTGAAACTGTTTAATGGCTGCCAAGATGGAGCGGGTTTCCGTTTTCTCGTCCCGGGCATGGACATTGGAGATACGGTATTCGTCTGGAATATCGTCCAGCCCGGTATAGTGCTCAACGAATTTGCCCTGATTGTTGAACACATAGCCGCCGGGGGCAAAGTGACCGCCCTCGTTGATACGAACATCCCGCCCGTATGCCTCATAGTCGATGTAGTCAACTAAATACTCAGGGATTTGGAGAGCGTCAACCTCCAGAAGATACATACGGCCCAAATCTTCCTCGTCCTTTACTCCGGTGTAAAACTCGAAGCAGTCGAGGTTTTGGGTCAGGTTTATCAAGTCCTTGACGCTGCCTGTGTACTCCCCGGCGTCCATGACCGCCTCCAGCTTTTCCAGCTCGTCCGGGGTCATTTCTTCCAGAAGGTGCGCCAGATAGTTGAGCTCGTCAAGACTTTCGTATTCCCCGAGGTGGTCATACAGCCCCAGCACATCGCTCTCATAGTTGGTGATGAAGTATTCCTGATACCGTATGCCGTCTATGCCGATCCGGGAGAATAGAGCCCGCACTTCCTCGGCAGTCGTGGGGAATTTCAGATATTCCCCCACCTCGACCCCATACTCCGGGTACATCCCCAGATTGGTCACATAGGCTTCAAACATCATGGCGGCCCTGCTGGTTGACGGTCAGGATACCGTCAAGGGTGGTGGCCGTGATATTCAGCCGCTTGGCAACGGCAATATCGTTCTTCACATCCTCGTCCACCTCGCCGCCGCAGACTACCAGCACATGAGAGCGGCGCAGCATATCCCGGCGCATATCGATCCCGTTCTTGTGTTCCTCCGGGATAGCGTCATTGATGAACAGCGGCAGGTAGAGAATGGGGCAGATAGGAGAAAAGCCCGCTTCGTATGCCATGCGGCAGTAGCGGGCGGCCAGTTCCATATCCGTGTCAGGTTCGCCGCACCATGCGGCGGTAATGTATGCTAAAGGTCGTTTCAAGGTTTTCCCTCCATTCTGATGAAATGTAGTCAGGCGAAAAGAGCCCATCCCCTCCGCCCCTTCCCGTGGGAAGGGGGACGGCTCAAAGGAATATATATCCCCGTCGCTTGCCGCCTCAAAGCATAACCGGGAGAAATCCGTCAAGGGTGCCTTTGGCACCGCCTGCGGCGGCTGTGGCCCTTGACTGATTTTCCCGGATATGCTACCTGAAAACCGGCGACGGGGAATATTAAATATCCTTTGAGCTTCGGGGTGCGGGGCAGAGCCCCGCATAGCTCCTCGGGCCAAGTTGGCCCGAAGTGGGCGTTACTTCTCCTGTTGGGCAGCCTTTTTCTCCGGCTTCGCCACTTCCTTCTGCTGGCCCTTCCAGTCGTCCAGCAGCTTGATGATCTGGTCTTTCATTTCCCTCGGGGTGGTTTCCTTCCCGAAGTATTTGCTTAATTCCGCACCTGTCAAAATCACTTTGTCTACCTCCTTCTTATCCTCCATCATAAT
Source organism: Blautia segnis (assembly GCF_014287535.1). Classification (NCBI taxonomy): domain Bacteria; kingdom Bacillati; phylum Bacillota; class Clostridia; order Lachnospirales; family Lachnospiraceae; genus Blautia; species Blautia segnis. Next base: position 16,275 of record NZ_JACOOT010000001.1, read on the forward strand.
GCCGTCGATCACATCTCCGTTGAGAACGCCCTTCTGGTCAAGCTCCCTCATGCGCTGGGCCTGCGAGAGAGAAGGGGCCGACTGCTGGCTTTCGATGGCTACGGCGATATACCGCTGGTTCTTGGGCTTGATATAGGCCAGCTCCACAGCCGGGGTAAACTTGATCTGCCCGGCGTCCATCATTTTCTGCAAATCGGGAACAAGGTCGTTGAGCTTGATATACCGCTGCACCTGCTTGACGGTCATTTTGTTTCGCTCGGCCACAATCTCATTGGAACGCCGCCCGGTGTCCTTCGGGTCAAGTTGGCCCGAAGTGGCCTCCTTGGCTCCTTGGTGCTTGATGGCCTCCAACTGCATTTTCAGAGCCTTGGCCCGCTCACTCGGCAGGATATTTTCACGCTGGTTTGTGTTGTCCTCCACCATCTGCGTGATGGCCTGCTCGTCCGTCAGGTTGCGGATGATACAGGGCATATCTGTAAAGCCCGCAAGCTCGCTGGCCTTCTGGCGGCGGTGGCCTGACACAATTTCATAGCCGCCGTCCTCACGAGGCCGGACAATAGCGGGCTGGGTCACGCCCTTGTCCCGGACGCTGGACACCATAGCCTTCATTTCCTCGTCGTTGCGGACTTGGAAGGGATGATTTTTGAAGGCGTGGAGGTCAGACAGTTTCAGGTAAACAATCTGCTCGTCCTTGGCCGGGCGGGGAGCCTCGGCGGGGGCCGGGGGCGTTTCAGCCTGAACGGGAGCCTTTACCTCTGGCGCACCCTTGGCAGGCTTGGGAGCCTTGGGGGCTTTCTCGCCCTTCTTGGTGGGAGCGGGCTTCTGCGCCGCCTTATCCTTTTTACCGGGAGCCTCCTTCTGTGCGGGAGCGGCAGACTTGGCCTTGTCCTCCTTGGGAGGGCGGCCCCGGCGCTTCGGGGGCTGTTCCTGCTCCTTGGGCTGTTCCCGCTTCTGCCCGGCCTCCTTGGACGGTGAAGTGGGAGCCACCTTATCCGGTGTTTTTGCCTCCTGCTGTGCGGCGGCCTTTTCCGCCGCTTTCTTCTCGGCCATAATTTCAGAGAAGTTAAAGACGGACACGCTGGCGGCTTTCTGTTCCTTGGGAGCGTCAGCGCCTTTCTCCGTCTGGGCGGGTGCCGCCTGCTCGGGAGCCGGGGCCTTATCCGGGGAACCCGCTTCGGGGGCAGGCTGTTCCTGCTTGGGTGCCGGAGCTCCGCCGCCCGCCTCGGGCTGTACCGGGGCCGGGCCAGCGTCCGGCCCGGTTGCGTCGGTCACAACTTTTGTTTTTTCATCGGCCATTCGCATTACCTCCTTCTTATTTGATGGCATGAAAAAAGGGCCTAACCGTTTCCAGTCAAGCCCCACAGATAGGGATACCTCCTTTCCCTGCCCATGAAAAAACCGCCCTGTGTCTCGATAGGGCGGTAAATTCAGTAGGTTGGCAGTCCATATTTGGTTGTTTTATGTAGTATCCCTTTGTAAACCGACGCAAGTGTTTCCTGAACAGCATCACAACAATCTGCATCATTTTTTAAAATGGATTTGGCCACATGATACAGCATCGCTTCTGCATCGTGGACCTCCTTAATAAATGCACTTTTTGTCATAGCCTGTTTCTCCTTTGGTCCGGACATTTATACACGTGTTTTTTTATTTTACATCAATTAGATGCATTTGAACCTGTCTCTTATACACATCTGACG
>NZ_JACOOT010000016.1:0-14715 GCF_014287535.1 Blautia segnis
GGCAAAGACAAAAAAGTAGAAAAAACACCATGAAAAAATGACAAAACAGAGAAGCCGCAATCCAGCATAAACACTTGGATTGCGGCCATTTTTAACCTACTTTACCTGCAAAAGTCAGGTTATTGTAACGCTCCCACTCTTTTATGTCAACGCTTTTATGTGATGGGAGTTTAATGTTTTAAAGTCATCAACTGACTTTCTCTTATTTAACTTTTCACGCTCAGTCTCACAAGCGCTCTCTGCAGCTTGGCTTCGGCGATTTTGTATTCTTTGTCGGAAAGTCCGCCTTTTGCAAGTTTCTCCTGGGCACGCTCTTTGGCTTCTCCGGCACGGTCGGCGTCGATGTCCTCCTGCCATTCCCAGGTGGTTGCAAGAAGGCTGCAGCTTCCATCAAGAACGGTAAGCATACCGCCAATGCAGGCTGCGCTTCGCACAGAACCGTCTTCCAGAATCACATGGGCCTCGCCCATTCCAAGAGCGGTACAGAAATTGCAGTGTCCTGCCATAATTGCCATGTCCCCGGTAATGCTGCGGCAGACTACGCGCTGCACCTCTCCCTCGAAAAGCAGGCCGTCGGGAGTACCGATTCTAAGGGGAAATGTCCTCATAGGCAGCCTCCTTTACTGGTTCTGGTTATTTTTTGCTTTCTCGAAAACATCATCAATAGTTCCGGTAAACAGGAAGCAGCTCTCAGGAATGCTGTCGCACTCACCATTCAGGATCATCTTGAATCCGCGGAGAGTCTCTTTGAGCGGAACATACTGTCCCGGCATACCGGTAAACTGCTCTGCTACGGAGAAGCTCTGTGACAGGAAACGCTGTACCTTACGTGCACGGCTTACGGTCAGCTTATCCTCCTCAGAAAGCTCATCCATACCCATGATTGCGATAATATCCTGCAGTTCCTTATAACGCTGCAGAACTCTCTGTACCGCACGGGCAATTTCATAATGCTCCTGTCCAACAACCTCCGGTGAAAGGATACGGCTTGTGGAATCAAGCGGATCCACTGCCGGATAAATACCCTGGCTGGCAATCTCACGGGAAAGTACGGTGGTTGCATCCAGATGGGTAAATGTGGTAGCCGGAGCCGGGTCAGTTAAGTCGTCAGCCGGCACATAAACAGCCTGTACAGATGTAATGGAACCCTTTCTGGTAGAAGTAATACGCTCTTGAAGAGCCCCCATCTCAGTAGCCAGTGTAGGCTGATATCCTACTGCGGAAGGCATACGTCCAAGAAGTGCGGAAACCTCTGAACCAGCCTGTGTAAAACGGAAAATATTATCAATGAAAAGAAGCACATCCTGATTCTTCACATCACGGAAATACTCTGCCATCGTCAGTCCGGAAAGACCAACACGCATACGTGCTCCCGGCGGCTCGTTCATCTGTCCGTAAACTAATGCGGTCTTATCGATAACGCCGCTCTCCTTCATTTCGTTATAAAGGTCATTACCCTCACGGGTACGCTCTCCAACACCTGTAAATACGGAAAGTCCGCCATGTGCTGTGGCAACATTGTGGATCAGCTCCATAATCAGAACTGTTTTGCCAACACCAGCACCTCCGAACAGACCGATCTTACCGCCCTTTGCGTAAGGACAGATCAGGTCAACAACCTTGATTCCAGTCTCCAGGATTTCGGTAGCCGGCATCTGCTCTTCATAGGAAGGTGCCGGACGGTGGATGGCCCAGTGCTCCTTGGTCTCTGGTGCCGGAAGGTTATCTACCGGATCGCCCAGAAGATTAAATACTCTTCCCAGGCACTCTTCTCCAACCGGAACCTTGATCGGCTCTCCGGTGTCCACAGCCTTGGTTCCCCTTACCAGACCGTCAGTGGAATTCATGGCAATGCAGCGCACTGTATTATCCCCGATCTGCTGGGCAACCTCTGCGGTGAGCTTGGTGCCTTCATGATCAATTTCGATGGCATTGAGAAGTGCAGGCAGTTCATCATGTCCGAACCGGATATCCAGTACCGGACCGATTACCTGCACAACCTCGCCAATGTGTTTTTCGCTCATTTAGCAGTCTCCTTATATCATATACTATGAAAGTCCCAGACGGCAGCCAAAAATAAGCCATGCTCCGCATGAGCGAATTCTTGGATATCAGATGGGCTAGACCGTATGAGTAAGTAGGGCGACTGCCCGGATTACGAATGCGGTCGGCAGCTGTGGGAGCGCTCAGCGCGGAACAGCTGACTTTCATATATGGTGATGTCGCCGGCAGGCGACATGTCCTTTTTATGCGGCCGGATCAGACTCCTTCCGCACCTCCAACAATCTCTGTGATCTCCTGCGTGATGCTTGCCTGACGTGCCCGGTTGTAATGCAGATTCAGCTTCTCGATCATTTCCTCGGCATTGTTTGTGGCAGCCTCCATGGCAGTACGTCTTGCAGCCAGCTCACTGGCAACGCTCTCGCACACAGCGCCATAGATCAGTCCGGCCAGATACTCCGGAACAATGGCTTCAAATACCTCAGATGCATCCGGCTCATACAGGATCAGATTCCGGATGTCCTTCGTATCGTTCTCCCCTGTCAGGTCATCCAAAGGCAGTACCGGAATGGCATCCGGCTGCTGGGAAAGCATGGAAACAAATTTGGTATAGCAAAGATCAATATGTCCAAACTCCCCGTTCTTAAATTCCCCACAGAGCAGATTCGCCATCTCAAAGCAGTCTGCCACGGAAATATCCGCGATCTCACTGAAGCTTTCTGTAACACAGACAAATCCATTGCGCTTCGAATACTCCACAGCCTTTTTCCCAATGGGAAGGACTACAAAATCCTGGTCCTTAGAGGCTGCTTCCAGACATTTAAACAGGTTGGTATTATATCCGCCAGCCAGACCCCTGTCTCCGGCGATCAGCACATAACAGCGCTTCTCATTCACGGCTTCCTTTACATACACAGAGGTAAAATCTGTATTGCTCTGGGCAATATCCGCCAGAGTCTTGTGCATGGTCTCAAAATAAGGCCGGCATACTTCAGCCCTTTCCTTGGCTTTACGCAGTTTGGAGGATGCTACAAGTTCCATTGCCTTGGTAATCTGCATGGTGCTCTGCACACTTTTGATACGCAGCTTTACCGCTTTCATGTTTGCAGCCATAAAGTTTCCTCCTCGTCACAATTTATTTCTCAGGTCTTGTATTTACAAAATTCTCAGTATACTGTTCCAGGGCAGCTTTCAGCTTGGCCTCTGTCTCAGCTGACAAAGCTCCGGTGGAACGGATCTCCTGCATGGCAGCTGCGCCCTGCGGGTCACTGTCGATCCAGGTATAAAGTCCGGTCTCGTAGCTTCTTACATCCTCTGTCGCCACCTTGGAAAGGATTCCCTTGGTAACTGCATAAAGAATCGCTACCTGCTTCTCAACCGGAACCGGAGCATTCTGATTCTGCTTCAGAACCTCCACAATTCTCGCACCCTGCTCAAGACGCGCCTTGGTATCTGCATCCAGGTCAGATCCAAACTGGGCAAAGCTCTGCAGTTCACGGTACTGGGAATAAATCAGCTTCAGGGTACCGGCAACCTTCTTCATTGCCTTGATCTGGGCATTTCCACCAACTCGTGATACGGAAATACCAGGGTTTACAGCCGGCATAACGCCTGAATGGAACAGCTCTGTCTCCAGGAAGATCTGTCCGTCTGTAATGGAAATAACGTTGGTGGGAATATATGCGGAAACGTCTCCTGCCTGCGTCTCGATAATCGGGAGGGCAGTAAGGGAACCGCCGCCGTGTGCCTCGTCCAGTCTTGCGGCACGCTCCAGAAGTCTGGAATGAAGATAGAAAACATCTCCAGGGTATGCCTCACGTCCCGGCGGACGGCGGATCAGCAGGGAAAGTGCACGGTAGGCAACCGCATGCTTGCTCAGATCATCATAAATGATGAGAACGTCTTTTCCCTTATGCATAAAATACTCGCCCATTGCACATCCGGAATAAGGTGCAATGTACTGCAGCGGGCTTGCCTCAGAAGCAGTAGCCGCAACAACAATGGTGTAATCCATAGCGCCGTTTCTGCTAAGTGTTTCAACCATGGAAGATACGGTGGAACGCTTCTGTCCAATGGCAACGTAGATACAGATCACATCCTTGCCCTTCTGGTTGATGATGGTATCTGCTGCCAGAGTGGTCTTACCAGTCTGACGGTCACCGATGATCAGCTCACGCTGTCCTCTACCAATGGGAACCATGGAATCAATTGCCTTGATGCCTGTCTGCAGAGGCTGGTTTACGCCCTGTCTCTCACAGATGCCAGGAGCCGGGCTCTCAATTGCCCTGTACTCGCTTGTTGCTACAGGTCCTGCACCGTCAATCGGCTGTCCAAGGGCATTTACAACTCGCCCGATCATAGCCTCTCCAACCGGAACGGATACAACCTTTCCGGTGCGCTTTACGGTCTGACCTTCGCCAATACCGGAATCATCACCAAATAATACGATAGACACACTGTTCTCTTCCAGATTCTGTGCCATTCCGAAGCTGCCATCTTCGAACTCAAGGAGCTCGCCTGCCATACAGTTGATCAGGCCGCTTGCTCTGGCAATTCCATCGCCTACCATGAGAACTGTACCAGTCTCATTCTGTTTGATGGCGTTATCGTAATATTTGATCTGACTGCGGATGACTTTTGAAATTTCTTCAGGTTTAAGCTGCATTTTCTCTATCCATCCTTATACTATAAGCTCGTTTAATTTCCTGGAAAGACCATCCAGACGGCTCTTTACAGTTCCGTCCAGCTGTTTTCCCTCCAGCTCCACACGAAGACCGGCAAGCACTGTGGGGTCTGTCTTCTGGGTAAGAGTCACGGTCTTGCCGCTTAGCTTCTCCAGCTTGTCCTTCAGCGCCTTCATCTGCTCCTCTGTCAGGGCAACCGCACTGGTCACCACTGCAGTGGCAATGTTGTGGTCCACGTTATACCGCCGTGTAAATTCTTCGCAGCATCCTGCATACTCTCCAAGGATCCCGCGCTCACACAGCAGCTTCAGAAAATTCACAAGATACCGTTCTGCCTCCTGACCAAATGCAGTTTCCAGAAGCTTCGTCCGCTCCTCCTTGGGAATGGACGGCTCTGACAGCAGCCTTACATAGTCGGGATTCTCCCCGAAAAGCTGCCGGATGGTCTGCATCTGCTCCATCACAGTATCGGTGATCTTCTCTTCGGCAGCAAGGTCATACATGCTGCCGCCATATAATCTGGCAATCTGCGTCATGATGCCTCACCTACATTCGAAATAAACTCATCGATCAGTTTCGCGTGATCCTCTTCCTTGATCTCACGCTCGATCACCTTGCCGGCAATCTCCATTGCCATGCCGCCAATCTCATTCTTTACTTCATTGACAGCCTTGCGCTTCTCCTGGGCAATATCGCTCTCTGCCTTCTCCTTCATGGCCCGCGCCTCCTGGGCTGCGGTCTTAAGGATCTCCTCGCTCTGGAGTGAAGCTGTCTTCTGTGCCTCTGTCACAATGCTGCTTGCCTTCTCTTTGGCCTGCTGCATATTCTGCTCATACTCTGTCTTCATGGCGATTGCCTCTTCCTTGGCCTTCTGGGCATCCTGGATCTGGGCATCTGCCATTTCTCTTCTTTTTTGAAGCATTTCATTGACAGGCTTAAACAGAAATCTCTTCACCAGATACATCTGGATAAAAAGGTTGCAGATCTGTGCAACAAACGTCCACGGCACAATTCCTACAAGTTCCTGTACCTGCATCTTCTAACCTCCTGTGGTAATTACCATTCACATCCTATTATCCAAGGAATCTCATGAAGGTACCAGGTGCAACGAAGATCAGAAGCAGACCAGTTACGAAACCGTAAATACCTGTGGTCTCTGCGATAGCACATCCAAGAAGCATGGTAGATGTAACCTCACTTCTGCACTCAGGCTGACGTCCGATTGCTTCCAGAGCCTTCGCAACTGCGTTACCTTCTCCAATACCAGGTCCGATACCAGCGATCAGTGCAAGACCAGCACCAATTGCACAACCTGCCAGCGCGATACCTTTTGCCAATACTGTAAAATCCATAGTCAAATCCTCCTGTTATTTATGATTTCTCTTATTTTTGTTCTGCAAAAATCTTTGTCTTTCTGGCGGACATTATTCTTCTGCTGCATTGGCAATGTACATAACTGTCAGCATACAGAAAATAAATGCCTGCATGATTCCGGAAAACCAGTCAAAATAGACGGACAGGATGGCCGGAATACCAACATCCAGGAATGGAATCTTCGACAATACACTGCCTACAATACCTGGAATCAGTCCGAACAGCTTAGAGCTTGCCAGCGCTAACGCTGCGTAGATCAGACCGTTGATAACTACACCGGAAAGGATATTTCCGAAATGTCGGCATGCCATACTGATGGGCGTTGCAAGTTCGGAAAGAATATTAAACGGTGTCATAATCTTGATCGGGGTTGTAAAGCCCTTCAGATATCCGCCAAATCCGTTGGTCTTGATCTTCTGTGCCGTGATCATGGTAAATACCACAATTGCCCATGCGGCTTCTGTGGAAAGATCTGCCGTAGGGCTTCGAAGCCCGATCAGGCTGATCAGGTTGGATACCACGCTTGTAGCAAATAAAGCCGCCACAAAGGGAATCATGCAGCTGAATTTCTCGCCCATATTTCCGATTACAAACTTGTTGGCTGTCTCTACCAGAAGCTCGGCAACTGCCTGCCGTTTGGATATCTTTTCCACCTTCAGGTCATGGGTCAGCCAGATGCACAGTCCTGTGATCAGAAGCATGACCACCCAGCTTACCAACAGCGTTTCCGTGATCTGGAATTTCCCCAGTATGGGAATGTCAAAGGGGAACGTATAGAATATCCTGCCACCGGTTATTTCTATGTCCATGTACTCTCACCTCCTGTCATTTTTAAATTTGTAAAAATCTTTCTTATACAATTATCTGCGCTGCTTCATGCCTTCTGCTTACCGCCCAGGATTCCCACAGTCTTGATCACAATGTTTGGAAAAAGAAGGGGAAGAAGCCCGGCCACGAACTGAAAGCACGGAGCAGCAATTGCAAGAACTCCCCAGAGAAGCTGAAACATCATTCTCTGGCTGTAGCTTGTCTTCATCTTCATGGCAGCCTGCTTATCGTCTTCCATGGAAACCACCTTCTGTACGGTCATTCCCATCAGGAAAAAATTCAGCACTGCCACGATCCCGCCGATCAGTCCGGCCAAGATCACTGTATAATCAAACGGAATCTTCTGGGGCATAACTGCGTGTCCGATTCCAAATACAGCCCACATCAGAGCTACACAAATAAATGTACCAATGGCAACCTTCTTCGTCTCTTTCTTCACTGCGGGCTGCACATTTGCAAACATACTGCTCATATTAGTCTCCCTTCTAATGATGTCGGTTAAATGAAACTTTATTCTTCTTTTTCTCTTTTCTCTGATGGCTGGTTACGGACAGGTACAGTTTATATGCTACTGTAAAGGATCCTCCCAGACCAAAAAAGAAGCCGGGAAGAAATACCCATTCCCCGATTCCCAGATGGGCCGTCAGCCACCAGCAGATCAAAAGGCACAGAAGCAATGGAGTGATAAAGGACAGTCCAAACTGACTGAGCATTGTCAGATTCCTGATTATATCTCCCCACTTTTTCATAAAAACCTCCTGCTTAAAGCTCATTTTATAGACAGATTTTAACACACTCCCGTGTGAATGGCAACTTTATTTGTGAAAATTGTTTAAAAATCAACTTGTATTTTTTGTCATATCGTCAATTTTTTCACACTTCAAAAAGTAACTATATGCTAGCAAATTTATTTGTTTTTGTCGCTATACAATCCTTCAGAATTGACTAAAATTCAGACAGACCCTGTGATTTTGTCTAAAATTTGTCAGAAATTTTTCTGCGGTGCTTCCGAATTTCTCCGGAAATATAAAAAAACTGCCTTGTAACAGCATTCCCATTCTCTGGTAAAATCATGCTATACAAAGCAGTTTCTCTTTCGTAAGTTCTGTGTTCTTATGTGAATTCTATATTTTGTCTGTGGCTCCTGTCAGTCAGTTGGAATACAGATACGCGCTGTTGGCAGGATCGTCAATATTGGAGGCATCGATCCAGGCCGGATCAATGCGCAGGTTTCTGGTGATCTCCACGCTCTTATTCGGCGCTGTGGTCAAAAGTGCAGTCCAGATTGTCTGATAGCCGATTGCATATGGCTGCTGGGAGACAACGCCCACTTCCTTGCTGTTTCGGATGGCTTCCTGCTGCTTGGCTGTGGCATCTACGCCTACCATCACAACCGGATCCTGAGTTTCATCCTTCGGCATATCCAGATAAAGGCCGGAAATATCTGCATTGGTACAGAAAACGCCCTCCAGCTGCGGATTCTTTTCCAGCACTTCCTGCATAGCAGCAGTCATGTCGTCTACCTGATCCTGATATACAATCTCAACCACATCAATATCCGGATAGTTCTCCATATAGCTGGTAAAGCCTTCTACGCGCTCCTGGATGCTCTGAGTCTTCTCCTGTGCAGAAAATACCGCAACCTTGCCCATCTTGCCGATCGCCACTGCAAGCCTGTATGCAGCGATCTCGCCTACACGTTTATTATCGGTTCCGCGAAAAGCACGAACCATCTTGCTGTCACTTACGCTGGAATCAAATGCCACAACCGGGATTCCGTTCTCTTTGGCGGATTCAAGCTGTGCCTGAAGAGAATTGGTATCGCTTGCGGAAATACACAGCACATCTGGATTCTCGGCGATAACGGCATCCAGGGTATTCACCTGGCTGGACACATCCTTCTCATCACTGGCTCCTTCAAAGGTCATAGTGATCTGTTCATCTTTTCCAAAGCCGTATGCCTCATTTACATCCTCCACAGCCTGTTCCATTCCCTGTCTCACAAGGCTCCAGTAGGAACCGCTTGTACTCTTGCTTACCACCGCAATGCGGGCTCCCGGCTGAATTTCCACGGAGGCATCGATTTCGGGAATAACCGGGTCCTCTTCCTCCTGCGCTTCCTGTGACGTCTCTGCAGTCTGTATGTCTGCAACCAAAGGTTCTATTACTTTCTCAACTTCTTCTTTTTTACATCCGTTCAAAGTGCATAATACAGTCAGAAGAACAGCAGGTATCACTGCTACTTTTCTCATTTTGTCCACTCCTTATATCTCTAAAACATCTGTCTTTTTATAAAAGCAACTTAAATTGCCTGGTTAACCTTATTTTAATCTTGCTTTTACATTATACACGTTTTCCGTCTGCCGTCCATAGTTTTCATTATTTTTTCATATTTTGAAGCCGTCAAATGCGGGAGACTGGGGTGTTGTCTGGAATTTCATCACCTTTCCGAATGCCGGATGGGTGAAGGTCAGGCTGGCTGCACATAGGGCCAGCCCCCCGGTTCCAATAGGGATTCCGATGTCTGAGCCGTATTTGCGGTCCCCTGCCAGGGGCATTCCTGCATGCGCCATCTGCACCCGGATCTGGTGATGGCGTCCGGTGTCCAGGTGAATGCGCAGCAGCCATTTGGGCTTTCCGCTGATCTTATCCTGTGTTTCGTCCAGCACTTCGTAAGAAAGTCTGGCCTTTTTGGCACCGGGAGTACCAGGGGAAACTACGGAGGAGGTGTTGGTTTTTCCATCTTTTTTCAGATAGTCTTCCAAAATCTTTGGTTCATGCTTTTTTCCTGACCTGATCTCATCTGAATCTGCTTCCGTGCTCCTTGCTGTCTCACTTTTTTCATATTCAGCAGGTCTTCCAAAGGTTACTGCCAGGTAGATTTTTTCCATTTTTCCAGCGGTAATCTGTGCGCTTAAATTCCTGGCTGCCTTAGGATTCCTGGCGAATACCAGAACGCCCTCCACCGGCTGATCCAGCCTGTGAACCACCGCCAGATAAGGAATCTGTCTCCCATTCCCGGCTGATGCCAGGTAATTCTTCAGGCCGCTTTCCAGATCCATCGCCCCAATCCTGGCATTCTGCACCGCAATCCCGGCAGGCTTGCGGCATACGATGATGTCTTTATCTTCAAAAAGAATGTATTTCTCTGCGTTTGCCTCCAGCACTTTATACGCTCCTCTTCTTAATACTTATGACATTTCTATTTTCCAGAGCCATAAATATTATGCAATTTTATAAATCGTAAAGTTATTGGCTTCTCCAACCTGTTCAAGTCCTGTGGTATCTTCCATATCCTGCAGGCTTAAAACATAGGTTACGCCAAGCTCTTTCAGCTTCTCTGCTGTTACTTCTACTTTCAGTACATCCGCTGCTCCAAGTCCCACCTTGGTTTCGTCACCGATCTCTACGCTCACATGTGCGTAGCGGTTCCAGTACTGATCCTGGTCACTGAGTCCCAAATCTTCCCAGAGCTTCTCATCCGGATAGGTTGCCACGGCATTTAATGTTTTCGCCCCCACAACGGTAGGAAGATTTTCATACATAAATGCGTCTCCGGTAACTACCCACATACCTTCTTCCTGGGAACTCAATTTCTCAATCTGCTGTACCACAGGAAGCTTATAAACGTTGTCAAGGCCGCTGCATACCGGATTGACAAGACCGCCGCCCACCAGGTTTACAGAAATCATAAGAACTGCAAACGCCATCTGGTATTCCTTTTTTTCAAAGTGAAGCAACAGCAGGGTAACTCCAATTACGGAAATCAAAATGATCACTTTAAATGCAGGCGTGATGGATGCTGTGTTTCCCCAGTATGACATGATGGCAGTCACAATTGCAACTGGAAGAAACAGCTTGAAATTTGCGGCTGTTTTTTCCGATGCTGCCAGGCTTCTGAGAAGCAGAATAATATTCAGGAAACCAATGGCATTATACAGACGATAAGATGCATGTCCAAGAAGAGACAGCTTTATAATAAGGTCCGGCATTCTGAACAGGAAAAACAGGATCAGAAATGCATTGAATACATTTAAAACGATCAGCCAGAGATCTTTCTTTTTGCTTTTCACTAACGCGATCAGAGAAAGAACCATGCCAAGTGGGAACAGACTGATGAAATCCGACTCTTCGCAAGGGTTGCCTGTATCTCCAAATGACCACAGCCAGGAACTCCAGCTCTTGAAGAGCCTGTCAAAATCGCCCATAGATCCGGCATAGGTACGGGCCCCCGGATATACGGTATTCATTTCTGCCGTAATTGTGTCCATAGAAGTACTGAAAATATAAACCATGCTCACAGCCAGCACCAGAATTCCGGCACCCCAAAGCAGTACATCCTGTTTCTTTATGTGGATCCGCTTTCGGTCCTCCAGGATCATGGCCAGCGCACATGCAAGGAAAACGAAAAACAGTGGGATCATCCACGCCGGATATAAGGTCATGATATAGCCGCCTGCACAGATCACCAGGCCCACAACCATAATGCATTTTCTTTTCAGGGAATCCGTGCGTACATAATAATAAAGAATGATCAGCGCCAGCTGTCCAAAGATCAGCATTTCTACCAGTTCGTTAATGGAAAACCACCACTGCACCACCGGTGCAAAGCTGATCATAAACGCGTATACGGTGGAAAGCATCCGCTTATCTTTTGTAAAAATACGGCCAAACTCAAAGGATACCAGAAAACAAATCACAAGTCTTGAAGACCAGTAAAATGCCAGTCCACGTTCTGCACCAAACAGGATATATCCCATAGAAAACGGGCGGAACAATGTAGTCAGGTTCAGCACCGGCTGACCATATACAATAAACATATCGGAAGGTGTATATCCCCACACATCTGAAAACCAGTGGAATCCTGATTTCACCTGTGACAGTGCCATCTCTGTAAACACTACATATTCATCTGTCCGAATGCTTCTGGAGGTTCCCCATACTCTGGAAACGTCCCTTCCGGTCAAAAGTTCCCCAAGGACTCCAATGGAGGAACCATGCAGCTTCAAAATCGTACAAAAGGCAATTACGATTGCGCCGATCACCCAGCGGTAACGAAATGCCATTTCACAAAATCTGCCAAAATCCTGTGCTGCCAGAAACAGAAGAAAAATTCCTATAAAATACAGGAAGATCCGAAGGCCTGACAGATTCGCAAAGCTGTGCTTCAGATAGGTCAGCGTATGCGGGTTTAAGCAAAGTTCATCAAAAACGTAAGAATCCCCTTCTTGATCCCCGATGTCGACTCTCAGAGATTCCACTTCTCCATTGATCGCGGAAGTAACAAATCTCTGATTTTCATAATAAGAAAATTCCACACTCTTTTCTTCTGAGAATTCCTCGCCTGAAGCGGCATAATAAACACGGACATCCAACACAGAGGATGACAGACTCTTTAAGCCCAGCTGAAAGGAACTTACACTTTGGTTAATATCTTTAAAAATCAGCTGCGGGTCCTCCCCTGCAGCTGTTACTTTTCCATCTTTGATCTCACAGTTGACCAGTTCCGCATCTTTCATGGACAAAGTCAGCTGCTGGTTTGAATTCCCATGTGCACCCAAAAGTGAATGATAATCCAGGGTCATCATAAATTCTGCAAGAACAGCAAGTGCTACTGCATACAAGATATATTTCAGCAGTGTCCTGCCATTTTTCATTGTTTCTTCTCTCATTTTCTTCTCCCCAGGCTAGAGCGTGTTTGAAAAAGGCTTTCTGCAAGATGTGCGTCACAATTTGTGGGAGATTTTACCCGGATGAGGGCGTCGTAGCGGGCTACGACAACCGAATTCGGGTGAAATCTCCCGCAAAGTGAGGCGTGCAGATTGCGGGAATGATTTTTCAAACAGGCTCTAAATCGTGTCTGCAAAATCAATTTTTCTTTTCTGCCTCCAGTTTCCTTGCATAGCAGTCGTGCAGCTGCATTTCAAAATCCTGACGGTTCTTGCGGTACATGGTCTGCAGGATCAGGCCAGCAAAAAAGGACTGGATGGATGCCAGTGCCACAAAGCCACAGACGATCAGAGTTGGGAAATTCGGCACCATTCCTGTATCTGCGTATGTGATCCACACCGGAATGAAAAATCCAATGGCCAGCACCATAAGGATCGCAGCCACGGTTCCAAAGAACGCAAGAGGACGATAAGTCTGGAAAAGGCGCACAATAGTTCCGATTACTTTGATACCGTCTGAATAGGTATTCAGCTTGGACACACTTCCTTCCGGGCGGTCTCTGTAATCAATTACCACATTCTCCACAAACATGTTTTTGTCAATGGCATGAATGCTCATTTCTGTCTCAATCTCAAATCCCTTGGACAATACCGGGAATGTTTTTACAAACCGATAGCTGAACGCACGGTATCCGGTCATAATGTCCTTAATATCATTTTTGAAAAATGTATTGATTCCCCATCTTACAATGGAATTTCCAAAATTGTGAAATGGGCGTTTATTTTCCTCAAAATAGGTGGAGGAAAGGCGGTCTCCTACAACCATGTCCACATTTCTCTCCAGCACTTTATCTGCCATCTCTCTTGCAGATTCTGCCGGATAGGTATCATCTCCGTCTACCATAAGATAGCACTCTGCATCTACTTCCTGGAACATTCTTCGTATTACATTGCCTTTTCCCTGGTAATATTCATGACGGACAACTGCACCGGCTTTCGCTGCGATTTCGGCAGTTCCGTCTGTAGAATTGTTGTCATACACATAGATCACTGCTTCCGGCAGTACTCTCTTAAAATCTGTCACTACTTTTTCGATTGTTTTCCCCTCGTTATAACAGGGAACCAATACTGCTATTTTATCCATAACTTCTCCTGTAATTTAATTATAATTTTCCGTTTGGGTATGCGGTATTTTTCTTGTTAATTCTTAGTTATCTTACTATATCCGCTCCTGTTTCGCAAGCCGGAAATCCCCCACTTCTAAGTTTCCCTGCAAAATATCTTTATTTTTCCTTACAGACAAAAAGGTCGGTCATCACTTGTACTTGCGTTTCAAATGATGACCGACCTAAAACTCTTCAGTATTCAATGGTCTTTTCCTCGTTTTTCAAAATTAATTGTCAACGTGGTCTGTATTCAGTTGTTCTATATTCAGTTGCCTGTTTTTATTTAAAATATCTTCTCTTATTTCCTGCTCATAAACGATATGATTTTTATCATTCGGTTTATTTAGAAGTTTCATAGATTTAAATTATAATTTCACGGATTATAATTCGTTTCCAGAAATACCGGATATACTTCTCATGCTCTGAATCATTCTTATAAACAATTTCAAACTTAAATATGTTAAATCCAAAACCACTTACCGGTCCATTGCTCTCTTATAAAAGAAAAGTATGAGCGGAAGTTCCTGATGTATTTCTGATCAGAATATCGATTGTGATATTCTGCTAATGCAAAGCTTCGATTCATATTCTAATGGATCAATATGGATCTCAAGATATCGTTCTTATCTGTGATAAGGGTTATATCCTTCAGAAAATGTTTCTTTACACAAGTTCTGAATCTTTGTATTAGGGGTGGACAGTTGTTCAATATAAGTAATCGCTTCTATATTACCTTGGATACGGTTCTTAGTATCAACTTGATCAAGTGATATCTAAAAGATTGTTTACACGTTATTCGTATCAGGTCTTCTTGCAGGAAATGCGATTCCTGTCTCTCTTATATTGATGGGGTGAAATTCTATGTTCCCATTGGAATCACTAAGCTCCTTTCTGCTTGTATCTTATTTGCCTTCAGATCTTTGATTTAGATCTTTTTGTTTTTCTTTTGTTTTCTTTTGATGGTCTTATATTACCTGTCTCTTATACACATCT
>NZ_JACOOT010000028.1:0-14363 GCF_014287535.1 Blautia segnis
ATGTGCAAAGCTGGTAAATAATGGTTTGTTAATTCCAATCATTGTAAAGACAAGAGTCCGATCTTATCGGTTAAGTGATTTTTCAAAGACAAATGCGAAAAAGATTTTGAAAAAAATATCGTAATAAAATATAAAATTTGCCAGTCAAAAACGCATGGACAAACCGTCTCGTATGCGTTATATTATTTATAGACAAGAAAATATCTTGTGCTTTCGATAGGAAGTTTAATTGAATACTGTTTACCATGATCGAACGTACGAAGCATGGTGGTCATATAACAGATGTCGATGGTAATATCAAGGCATTCCCCAATTATTAGCTAGAGCAAACAATCAGCTAACTTTCAGAGCTTTACAGAGCTTGACAGAGGGGGTATTCAGAATAACTCAAATTGAATCGGAAACAGTTTTTAATAGTGTCCCATATGGGTTTACCTTACCTCAGATTGACAGAGAGTGACAATAGGTTGGAGCTCTCCTAAGCGTGGGGTCGGAGGTTCAAATCCTCTCTGGGACGTCAGAAAGCACCGCTGCAAGCCTTTTTTCGGGGTTTGCAGCGTTTTTTGTTCCTCCTTCTCCCGGTAATTTCACTTCCGTTACCGGGAGATTTTTATGCGCCGCATGATGTATATTTGCTAATTGGACTCGAACGCTTTTCAGAAATTTGCTAAGAAAATTCTATGTTTTGCTAATTCGATTTTTCGGATCACTTTGCCGGGGCTTGCGCCGCTATCAGGGCTGCGAGCGCACTTGCCAGCTCCGGCGACTTTTGAAGCTGCTCCACAAGGCTTTCAAGGTCCAGGGTCGCAGGCTCCGATTTTGTCGATTCCTCCGGCGGACGGACGTTGCGAAGATCAGGCTTGGTATAGAAGGCAGTCTCGAATTTCTGAGCATTGACCTTTCTATCCTCGTCCAGAATGTGAGCATAGATACTGGTTATCATGTCAATCTCGTCATGGCCTGTATCGCCCTGGGTGGCTTTCAGATCGCCGTGGTTGAGTTTCAGTTTGTAGGTGGTACTGGAATGACGGAGAGAATGAAAGACCACCTTCGGCAGCCCTGCGTCCTCACGGAGCTTTGCAAACTCTTTGAGGATGATCCGATCCTCGCAGGGCCGTCCATTGGGAAGTGCCACCACCAGATCGAAATCCTGATACTCGTCGCCCAGGAAGCCTTTCAGCTCGTCCTGGGACTTCTTCCATTCCCGCAGGATGTAAGCCAGCGTTTTCGGCAGCCACACCTTACGGATACTGGAATTGGTTTTCGGCTTTTTCAGAACAATTCTTGTGCTGGTGTTCGGCATGAGCGGAGTGAAGATGTAATAGATATCCTTCTCACCCAGTGTTTCAATCGCCCGTTTGGAAGCCCGTGTCAGCTCCTTGTCGATGTAGACATAGGCGTTATCCGCCGCAATATCTTCATCGGAAATATGGACGTTCTCCCAGGTCAGCCCCAGGATTTCACCCATACGCAGAGAGCAGGCAAAGGAAAGGTTCATTGCTACATAGAGCTTGCTGTCCGTGCATTTGTCCAGGGCAAGACGGATCATATCCGCTGTCCAGATATCCCGTTTCGCATACTCCGTTTTCGGGAGGATCACATTGTCAAAGGGATTTCTTGCAATGATTTCCCAGCGTACCGCCTGCTTAAACGCACACCGCAGGAGCTTGATGATCTTTTCAATGGTCTTGTCGCTGACATAGGTGGTAACGGCCTTTCGGGTTTTGGTGGACACTGACTTGGTTTTCTGCAAGGTCTGGATATAACCGTCAACCGCACGGGGAGTAACCGCCTGTACCTCCATATCACCGATGATCGGATTGATATAGTTCGCAATCAGCGCTGTTTGGCTGTCATACATAGACACACCCCATTTCTTTTCTCCGTAAAGAGATACGAAGTCATAAAGGAACTCGGTGATTGTCTGATTGCTTGGCGGGAGAAAAGTTCCCGTGTGCTGCTGATTTTCGATTTCCGCCTTGCGCTTCAAGGCCTCTTTGTGGGTATGCCAGGTTTCCCACTTCTGTTTGGTTTCTCCGTTTTCATCCACATAGTTGTAAACAACGGAATAGTTTTTCTTTCGCTTGATAATAGATGCCATATCGTTCTTCCTTTCTTGGATCACAGGTCGAGGGAGTCAAGCCACTCGTCAAATGACCGCTTGGAAATGCGTATGGCGTTACCAATTCGCACGATTTTGAAGTGCCCTTCTTTTACAAGGATATATGCGGAAGTTCTTCCGATGCCCAGAATTTGAGCAATATCGTCAACCGTATACGTCCTTCTTTCAGGGGTTTCTTTCTTCGTGCCGTTCCATGTTTGAGACATGAGAACCCCCTTTCAGTTATGAAAAGGAACAACACGAATATGTGTGGGTAATATAACTTCCACTATTATTTTACCGTGCTGTTCCGTGTTTGTCTGCTGCTAATTGAAAAGTTTACGATCTATCCATAAACTTTCAAAAAAGAAAAGTAGGCTTACGGACGGCTGTTGGCACAGCTCCATGGGAGTCTAACCCCGGCCCATGCTGATGGGTGCGGCGCACGATGCTTTGTGGGCGTTCAATGCGCGAGTATCTTTAACCCTGCCCGTGTGTCATCGCCCGCAAGCTGCCACGCTTGCTTTGCGGTCTGGTGTTGTTCGCTCGCCCGTTACAGTGGTCCCGTCCTGCGGACTTGAAACGAGGTCATGGCGCACCGGCCGTATGGCTCGGCACAAACAGGAATGCATCCGTTTGCCTTATGCTGCACAGATAGCCTCCCATCTGACTTTCTTTGTCAAAGAGCATGGAATTTCAATGCCGAACCGTTGGAGCAAGGAAAGGGAGAAAAACTTGCCTCGCAGGTTTTAGACCGGCAGCACCTCAAAGCCCGTCACGATGCTGTGGATCAGCTTCGTTTCCAGCCTAAGCCGCATATCTTCATCGGCATACAGGTATGTATTCCCGTATTCGTCCTTCAGCGGCCTGGTGGCAAGAGCCCGGATGTACTTCTGATAGTGAGCGACCACGGCGGCAAGGGCGTCCTCGTCGCCGTTCACGGCTGCCAGGATCACAGGCACCGGGATAGATTTCACTTGTCCGGCCATTCAAATCCCTCCTTCATCAGATATTCGCGCAATTCTTTCAGCGTAGTAAGGCGCCGCTTTGATACGGTCTGATGGACGATATTCAGCTTGTCGCTGATCTCACGGTCCGTCATCCCCAGAAAGTAGGACAGCAGGATCACATCCCGCTTGCCCTCCGGCAGCTGCGCCAGAGCGTCGGCCAGAAGATTGCCGGTCACAACGACCGGGAGGCCCTGCATGTCCAAGACATGCTCGTCCAAGAAGTGCTTGTCCCATACGGCGGTCTGCTCCAGCTCGAAAGCTGTCAGCTCGCCCAGGGATTTTTCCTGATCCCGGAGCCGGGTATATTCACGCTGGATATACCCGGCCTCATTCTTCAAAACCTTGACACAGAAGGCGCCAAACTGATTCTGAATACGCTGCTCATAGGAGTCTTTCATTTTCTCACCTCCCTTCGCGCCCACAGGTGCGGGGTGGTGACTTCCTCCCTTTCGCCTCAGTAATGCAAGGCTTGCGATTTTGGCAACCGCAGAGGGAAGAAAGTTTTTATGAAAGGCTTCACTACATGGCGAAGGCTTACATAAACAGCAAAAAACGCCTGTCTGCAAAACGCAGACAGGCGCAGAGGAATTATAAAATCTATTTACATGATTTTTATGTTCATACTCATGCCTAGAATACCCCCATGGAGGATATGAGCTTTTTTTGACCGTAAAATATTAGGCAGATTGTTGAAGGCAAAATGAACACGGCAATATTACCTCCTATTGGCTACCGTGTCCCTGTAGGTCGTCATTGGTTTGTGCAAGCGCAAAGAAACGGCGGCTCTGAAATTCAAAGCCGCCGTTTCTTATAGGCGTGTTGATAGGACTGCTGGACGACGACTTTTTTTCTTTGCCGCCGTCCGGCAGCTACCTTTCTTATTGCTTTTAACGGGTTATTCCATCTCTCTATAGCGGGCAGCAATTTCCTCCGTAATCGGAATTAGTCTGCAATCTTCAATCGAGTACACCTGATCGCATAGCTGTTCAATGTCTTTGAAATGGTGTGAAGTCAGAAAAATGGTCTTGCCTTCCGCTTTCAGCATACGGATGATGGCCTTTACATCCTCATAGGTTTTGTAGTCCAATGCGTTAAAAGGCTCATCCAAAATCAGAATATCCTGCCCCTCCATAATTGCCTGTGCAATCCCCAGTTTCTGCTTCATACCAAGAGAATAATTGTCTACTTTCGTTTTATTATCAGGGTCAAGCCCCACTTTGCCCATGGCCTGTCGGATTTCTTTTTCTCCAATTTTCCCTTGAATGTCCGCAAGAAATTTCAGATTTTGAAAACCACTGTAAATGCCAATAAAACTGGGGGAATTGATAAATACTCCCAAACTTTCGGGGAAGTCGCGGCCATTTTTACCAAGCTGTTTTCCGCGCACATAAACACTGCCCTGATCAGGCTTCTCGAAACCGCATAAAATCTTGAACAGCACCGACTTTCCGCTGCCGTTAGCGCCAACCAAACCAACAGCTGTTCCCTGTTCTATGGACAGTGAAACGTCTTGAAGAATTGCCTTGCCACCAAAACTTTTTGATACATTTCTTACTTCAATATATGAACTCATATTCTGTCCTCCTAATTCAATATTTTCTTGTAGCCCCACATAAGGATTCCTGCAATCATCAGCGTTAAAATAGCGGCCTCTATACCAAAGGCGGACACAGCGGAAATTCCAATTCCCGGTTCCACAACAGAAATTCTTGTCAGGCTGGAAAGGCCAAAGGGCGAATAAGCCACCCAATTCCCCGGAATAATACAGAGCAGATTTCCCGCCACTAACACAAGGAAACCGATTGTAACCTGTCTTGTGGCAATGTAGATGCCGAGCATAATCAGATATTGCGCCAATATATCAAGGCACTTCATTAAAACCGCATAGAGCATAAGCCTGAAAGAAACGATTGTTAATCCAGTGCTGAATAGGGATGCCCCTATAAGGCCAGCCATAAGCCAAAAGAATGCATATATTATGAGAAATTTTGTACTGACTGATAAGATCCCCTTCACTAAATGTCTAAGGCTTTTTGCACGCACAGAAATAAAAATAGATTGTCCGTTGACCGTATGTTCCACAAAAGCTGCCAGCAGGTATAGCGGTACACCGCTGGTAATAAGCATTTCCAGAAATGGGAACACCTGAAAATATCCTGTTCCGTGTCCCGCAAACAGCGAATATATCCATTCTACGCCTGATATGGCGGCACCATTACCCATCGCCTTGTAAATCGAAACTCCCAACACAACACCTAAAAGAATCAGCAGATTGCGAGGGATCATGAGCGCGTGAAAATAGTAGCCAGCTATATCACGGCGGGACAACGGTATATGCGGCAACTGCCCCCGCCACGCAAACCGAATAGATATAGCAATTATCAAAACAAGGAGCAGCAAGGTACAGGCGGTTATCTCAAAACGATGGGGCACGACCAAATTGTGGTGTAAAATCAGCAAATGATTAAAACTCGTCAGCGGAATATTTTGAATTGCCGGAAGCTTGATCCACACAGCCGAGAGGACATAAAGAACGATTACAATTCGAATCGTCCACTTCCTCCCAGTGAAATGTCCAATCCACATACAGATTCCAAATATCAGCCAACTTCCAATAAGCTGATAGAGGGTAAAACAGACAAACGCCTGCAAGGGACTGGCAAAAAGCTGTTCCAGAGTGGAAAATAACTCGGCTTCCGTTGCACCCGCAGCAAGGTTCCATTCGTTGCCTAAAGGTAATCCTATACCAGACAGAAGAATTGCCCCAGTTTGAACAGCCGTCAGAATGACTGCAATTAAACCGACCCCAATCCATTTTTTCAGAAAATAAGAATGGTAACTTTGAAACCGTAAGATTACTGGCTCTCCGTCGTCATCAATAAAGGAAAAGCAGCTTAACAGTACAATCGGCAGCACAAAATAGGTCAGATAGTAATGGTCTGATACCGCCGACAAGATGTGCCGCTCGTATGTAATACCTCCGTTTAACCTCCCGCTGATGGAAAAAAGTATACATCCGGCAAATAGGGCAAGCGACTTTCCATATCCCCACAAACGGAGATTTTTTCTGATAAGCGCAATCATAACGGACTCCTAAATGGTTACGATAGCATTTTTCTTAGAAAGGAGAAACGCTGTCAGGCCAATCACAATGCTTAAAACGATTGGGCCAAAGAGGAAAGAGGAGATCGATACGACCTTTGGATCGACTGTTGTGGGATCAAAAGCTACGACCAGCCGCAGTCTCTCCAAGCGGAGAATCGCCAGAACGAAGTTTTCTAAAATGGAATACATAAACGGCCCGGTAAGGATCACAAAAATGTTCTTGCAGTATAAAGCGAGGACAAAACCGAAGGTCATTACAAAAAGGCTGACGATGCCTCTCCAAAGGGACAGGGCAACTGCATATAACAGCGAGGTCTTTATAAACGCGTTTTCAAATACATGGCGAAACGGGTTTTCAACGAAAGGAACCACGGGCGTTTTTACATAGAGGGCAAACACCGCCGATAGTATATAAGGGATTACAATAATACAAAGGGTTCCCAGTGCATACGCAATCCATTTGGCAGTCAGGTACTTCTTAATTTTCACTCGCGGCATGACATAGAGCAGGAAGTTGTTTTTGCGCTCGTAATACAAATTCCAGCATAGCGGCACCACAACAAACAGCGGATAAAGCAGAGAAAACAGCTCTGTTCCAACTTCCCATGCCTCTAAATCGTAGTGTAGTGTATAGTTTTGATAAATTGTGCAGGACAACACACTCATGGCGATTGCCAGAAGAACTGTTGTCAATAGCACCGGCAGAAAAACTTTTTTCCATTCATTTCTCACAAGGCCTATCATATTCATTCATCCCTTTCTTTGTTTTTTCCAGTATATCGAACTCTTTCAGGCGCTTCAATAGCCCGGAAACAAGAGAGGGTTTTAAGGGAACAAGATAAATTTCGTTCCCTTAAAACCCTCGTTCATACCCTTTTTTATGGCATGAGTACGCCAAAGACAACATAATTTTCATTCAAAATGGATTCGTTACGGGTCAGGATTTTTCCATGATACCGTTCCGTCATGCGTAGGATGTTATACAGGCCAAAGCCGTGGCCGTCCCGATTTGCCTTTGTAGTTACACCTTTTCCAAACAAGGCCATAAATTCAGTATTTGACAGCAGCGGAGCCGGATTGGAAACTGTCAACTCCAGAAAGTCCCCCTGTTTCTTACTGGATAAAAAAACCGTACTTCCTTTCGGTGAAGCCTCGATTGCATTGTCCAATAAAATTCCAATGGCCTCGATCCATTCTGTTTCCGGGGTAACAGTTTTCTTGAAAAGACCATGTAAAGATAATTCTATGTGACGATTTGCCGCTTCTGCCTGTTTTATTTTCCCAAACAGCATCCCGGCAATCATTTTGCTGTCGCATGAGAGCAGTTCCCGGTCATTAAGACTGATTCCAATGCTTCCCGTGAGAGCCGTCACTTCTTTCCGGGCTTCTTCTATAGTATCAGCAGAGGTAACGACAGCTTCAATCGCCATCATCCGGTTATTAAATTCATGCTGTCTTGCCCTAACCTGTGAGATCAATTCTTCTACAATAGGCACATACTGCTCAATCATGTGGATTCGCTTTTGCTCCTGCATTCGACGCTGATGTAGGAACAGCAATATACTGTCCAGCAGCAGTACCGCAAGGATCAGAATTATAATCACCCACAGATGGGAAAGAATTCTATCCACATCAAAAGAGAGGATAGAAAGCACTGCCATGAGAAGGACAGCGATATTGGCAGATACGATCAGAACTGTGAAATCGCTTCTTTGGACGAGCTGATGGATCAAGCCGAAAAGTGGCGTGAACTCCAGTACGACTATAAGGCACAACGCCGCTATACGGCTGCCCAACAGGAGTAAAATATCCGTAGCTCCGCAGACAGCAAAAAGAACCGCGCACAGGCATTTGACGAACAGGAAAATGGAGAAGGCCGCCATTGTGCCGCAGAAAACCGTTCCGCTGGATTTGGAGCCGAAGAAAATACTGCTCAACAACAATACTGCAAAAATCAAAAACAGCAATCCAACAATATTGTCTGCTGGTAGTATTTCAAAGCCTTCACTGCGGAAAGATGCCGTCATATTTGCTCCGACAGAAAAATCCACTCTCGGTACAACACAAAGAACAAGAAGAATGGGAAAAATGAAAAAATCTTTTGCCTTTATTTCTGATTTTTGCCGGAAAACGGCTTCACAGCAGAGAGCCAGTATTCCCACATCCAATCCTAACTGTATCAGATTCATTAGAAAGTTCATGTTTTCCCCCATAATTCGGCCTGATATTTATTTCCGATGGGGATTGTATCTGTAAATCCTTTCAGAAAAATCTTCCGCTCGGATTTGTCAATTTTCTCAATATGGGATTTGTTCACGACATAACTCTTATGGCACTGAACAAATGCTGGATCATCAAGCAACGCCAATAAACCAGACAAAGTGTACCCGGAAATCGTATCTTCTTTGATGCTGGACAGACGGCTACTGGTATGGATCACAAGTTTTTTTCCAAAGGCTTCGATATAGGCAATATCCTGTGTAACATATTCTAAGATAAATTGCTTTTGCTCAATCTGAATGGTTTTTGCTTGTTGGCTCATCTGTTTAGACAATCCCAACGCGTCACGAAATGCCGTTACAAATTCTTCTTCGCTAAATGGCTTTACAAGAAAACTGTAACACTTCACATCTCGATAAGCTGAAAGTTCTTCTCCTGCCAATGCCGTTTCAAAAATAATCGGCGTATATTTATATTCCGGCAATTCGCGGAGCTGCTTTGCTAAGCTGGTTCCTTTATAGTCCTCTAACTGAATATCAAGGATAAAAAGGGAAACATCGTTCGCTTTTGCATATTGCAAGGCTTCTCCGGCCTCGGAAACAGAATGTACCTCAAGATCGGCAGATATATTGTCAATATAACGCACAATTTTCTTTACTGCACTTGTATTATCTTCTACTAATAGCACCTTACTCATGTTACAATTTCTCGCCGCCTTTGTTTTGTTTTTGCCGTTTATCTACTGGCTTATCTGCTACCTTTGGTATAAGCCACATATAACCGATTTTTGAAATGCCAGGTATGCGGTCATCCTCACAAAGCCGCTGTACCCGCCTTTCAGAAATGCCCCACTTTTTCGCTGCTTCGGGACAGGACATATACTCCATCTTCATCCGCCCTTTCTCTAAACTCTATCAGTATAATTATATACGAAAATCCGTATAATATCAAAGCTAAAATATGAATTATTTTAGCTAATAACGGGAACTATAAAGACATATCCAGAAAGAAAGGTGAACTGTAAAATGTAGTTTGGTGAATGAATATGGCAAAGAGACCAGTACAAAAAATTGACTTTAGCCCTTATGGGGCAGCAATAAAAGCAGCACGGACGGGGCAAAAAGAGTCCCGCAACAAAGTGGGGGACGAGATGTATCTTTCTCCCCGCTATCTCGCCAATATTGAGAACAAGGGGCAACATCCGAGCCTCCAAATCTTTTTTGAGCTCATGTCCCGCTATCACATCTCCGTGGATCAACTTCTCTTTGGGGATACGGCAGATGGGAAATCCACGGCGCGCTGGCAGCTTGACATCCTGGCAGATGAATTGACCGATCGGGAGATCGGGATCATCATTGCCACCGTACAGGCCGTGTTGGGCGCCAGAGAAAAGGGGGAGTAACCATGCTCCCAGCACAACTGAATAGGAACTGATGGACGCTATGAACGGATAAAGTTTGTAGCGTTTTTTCTTTGCATTTTGGTAGCCAAAGTGAAGGTTTTGGTATTACTTAGGTACGAAAAAAGAAACGATAGCAAGCACAGCAAGCGAGTACCCGCTTGCGAATTTTGAGATTTTCAGGTCCCTTACCCGAAAATTCAAAATTGCTTGTTGGGATAGTCACAAACCCTTATGAGGAACGGAGGCGGCGCATGGCGAACCGGAAACGGAATATTCAGATGAAGTTTTATGTCACGGAGGAAGAAAAACGCCTCATTGACAAGAAGATGGCCCAGCTCCCCACCCGGCGCTATGGCGCCTACCTGCGGAAGATGGCGATTGACGGATATATCATCTACACCGACACCACGGAGATCAAAGCGTTTACCTCGGAACTTTCCGCCATCGGCCGGAATATCAACCAGATTGCCAAGCGGATCAATGCCGGAGGCCCTGCGTATCAGGCCGACATGGAGGAGATACGGGAAAGGCTGGATGAGATATGGCAGTTACAAAGACGCATCCTATCAAGTCAACGCTGAAAGCGGCCATTGACTATATCTGCAACCCAGAAAAGACGGATGGAAAGCTGCTTGTATCCGCCCATGGCTGCGCCGCCGAAACCGCGGATATCGAATTTTCCTGGACCCGCCGCCACGCCATCGACAAGGGAACGAACCTGGGCCGCCACCTGATCCAAGCCTTTCAACCTGGGGAGGTCACTCCGGAGCAGGCCCATGAGATCGGCATGGAGCTTGCAAAAGAAATCCTGGGCGGCAAGTATGAGTTTGTGCTTACCACCCATATAGACAAAGAACATGTTCATAACCACCTGATTTTTAATGCGGTTGAGGTGCAAATCGGTATTTACTTCTACTTAGACATACAAACTGTTGACAGTAAAACTCCTATATAGTATTATTTGATAATATACTATATAGGAGTTTTTGTGCGAAAATGAATGGCGGATTTCTTGTTACCAAAATAAAACAACTTGGAGATCGAATCTTTGAGAAGATTCTCAGCGAAAAGAATATTGATGCGTTTAACGGAGCCCAAGGGCGTATTCTTTATGTACTGTGGCAGGAAGATGGAATCTCAATCAGGTCACTCTCGATTAAATGTGGATTAGCGATAACTTCTCTTACTACGATGCTGGAAAGAATGGAAAATCAAGGGCTGATAAGACGTGTTCAGTCTGAAACGGACAAAAGGAAAACACTCCTGTTTCTGACTGAAAAAGCACATGCCTTAAAGGACAAATACGATACTGTATCTGATAAAATGGGCAGTATTTACTACAAAGGTTTTTCGGAGGAAGAAATTACCCAGTTTGAGGAATGCCTCGACCGTATCAGAAAGAATCTTGAGGAGTGGCAGAAATCATGAGTATTTGTATCAAAGATCAGATTCAAAACATGAATATCGTCATCGGATGTACAGTGGGGTGTGCATATTGCTATGCCCGCAATAATGTGAAACGCTGGCATATGATTGATGACTTTGCTGACCCTGAATTCTTTCCGGGTAAGCTCAAGATGATGGAAAAGAAACGTCCGCAGAACTTTCTTCTTACCGGCATGAGCGATCTTTCCGGCTGGAAGTCAGAATGGAGAGACGAGGTATTTGAAAAAATCCGTGAAAATCCACAGCATCAGTTCCTGTTCCTTACAAAGCGACCAGATCTGCTGGATTTTGATACAGATTTGGAAAACGCATGGTTTGGTGTTACGGTGACGAGAAAAGCAGAACTGTGGCGTATTGACGCACTACGGGAAAATGTCAGAGCAAAACACTATCATGTTACCTTTGAGCCGCTATTCGACAATCCAGGTTCAGTTGATCTTTCCGGGATCAACTGGATCGTTGTCGGCACCATGACCGGAGCTCAGAGTAGGAAGATTCATACGGAGCCGGAATGGGCATGGTCTCTGGCGGACCAGGCACATAAGCTCGGCATTCCGGTGTTTATGAAGGAAGATCTTGTCCCTATCATAGGGGATGAAAATATGATTCAGGAAATGCCGGAAGAATTTAATAAAGTGTTAGAGGTACAGAAATCATGGAAGAAGTAATGAATGGAATCCTCATTCGTGAGGTGGAAACAAAGAACATCATGACTAAGTCTAGTCTGCCGGTAGGCGGTTACTCGGTCAATCCCTATGTGGGCTGTACACATGCCTGCAAGTATTGCTATGCTTCTTTTATGAAGCGCTTTACCGGGCACAAGGAGGAATGGGGCACTTTCCTTGATGTGAAGCATTGGCCAGAAATTAAAAATCCGAAGAAATATGCCGGACAGCGGGTGGTCATCGGTTCTGTGACAGATGGCTACAATCCACAGGAGGAGCAATTCGGGAATACCAGAAAACTTCTGGAGCAGCTGATCGGCAGTGACGCAGATATTCTGATCTGCACAAAGTCGGATCTTGTGGTACGGGATATTGATCTGTTGAAGAAGCTTGGACGTGTAACCGTTTCATGGTCGATCAACACACTAGATGAAAATTTCAAGAACGATATGGATTCTGCTTCGAGCATTGAGCACCGTATCGCTGCTATGAAGCAGGTATATGAGGCAGGTATCCGTACAGTCTGTTTCGTATCCCCGGTATTCCCCGGTATCACGGATTTTGAAGCAATCTTTGAGCGGGTAAAGGATCAGTGCGATCTGTTCTGGCTCGAAAATCTCAATCTTCGAGGCGGTTTCAAAAAGATAATTATGGATTATATCGCCGGAAAATATCCTGATCTTGTACCACTTTACGACGAGATCTATAACAAGCATAACCGCAGCTACTTTGAAGCACTTGAAGTAAAAGCTGAGAAAATGGCTAAGAAGTATGATTGTGCCTTTGTGGATAATGAAATGCCTTATGGCAGAGTCCCGCAGGGACATCCGGTGATCGTAGATTATTTCTATCATGAGGAAATCCATGGGACAGAGAATACCGGAAAAAGAAATCGCTAACTTCAAGTTGAACAAAATCGCTGCGCGATGGCCTGCCAAGGCTGTGGCGCAGTTTTTCTATAACTTAATAAAAAGCAGTGGAAACCAAGTCCTACAAGTAGTATTGTTAAGTCACCACAACCAACAATCAAACAGGATCGACATCCCCACTGCCTATGATAAGAATACCATTGAGCTGCCTTTCTGGCAAGCAGTTTTATTATGCTAATGCTCCTCCATGTAAGCAGTGTTTATACATTTACGATTTACTTTACATGGAGGATTTTATTATGTACGAAGAAATTTTTAATCAGATTCGATTTGCTGCGAATAAACGGAATCTCAAGGATTCCACGATTCATGCATACTGTACCAGTGTTGCTCATTTTTTGAATCACACAGCCAAAGATATAGATGCATTAACAACTGACGATGTTGATATATTCCTAACTGAAAAGAAACTTTCTGGGATTTCACCAGAAACATACAATCACTACCATTCAGGAATCCGCTTCTTTTACAAAAAAGTATTGAAGATGAATTGGGATGATGATGACATACCTCGTATGAAAAGGGACAGAAAGTTACCAACGGTGCTTACAAAAGCAGAAATATCAGCTATTCTTGATGCTACACCAAATCTGAAGCATAAAGCTATGATCGCTACTATGTATTCAGGTGGACTTCGTGTTTCAGAAGTCACACACCTTCATTATGATGATATTTCACGCACGAACAAAACCATACACATCCGCGATGGAAAAAGCCGATCTGACCGTTATACTTTGCTTGCAGACCGGACGCTTGAAATATTGACAGAATACTGGTTTCAATGTGGCAGGCCAAGAGGGATTCTGTTCCCAAGTTCATGGACAGGGGATTATCTTACAAAAGATAGTGTCATTCAGTTTTTTCGTGAAAGCGCCGAAAGAGCAGGCATTCAAAAACACGTCTCCACACATTGTTTGTGGTTGTGAGAAGTACCAGATGTCCCTTGATGGAATGCGAGAAACTCATGACTGGTTCAGAAAGCCGGGAAGTTTTGATCTGACGATTGAAAAAATCGGATGTCTGAACAGAGCAGGAATAAAAAGTGTAATTATGAGTACGGTATCCAAAACAAATATGGATGAGATACCGGATATTATTGATGAAGTTGTAAAAGCGAAAGTAAAGGTTTTTGCATTTTCCCGCTATGTGCCTACAGGTGGTGAAGTTGACACAAGCATGACACCGGAAGAATACAGAAAACTTCTGGAAGTCTGTGATGCAAAGTACAAGGCATATGAAAAGGCTGGATGCGAGACCTATTTTAATAAAAAGGATCATTTGTGGACGTTGTATGAATATGAAACGGGACAGTTTAAGCTTCCCAAGAGTACAGAGGCAGGAATGATCTATGGTGGCTGTAACTGTGGAGACAGTTGTTCTTTTGTCCCAACAAAAACCAGATGACACGATAGAGATCGACTTAGACCTGGACGAGCTGGATGCCACCAGTGCCGAGTTGAAAGCAACCTATCAGGAAATCAAAGA